>NZ_JBBCIR010000041.1:0-6832 GCF_037189885.1 Paludisphaera sp. | reverse complement strand
ATTCCTGGTTTCAACCCACCCCTCGCTTCATCAGCGAGGGGAACACCAGTAGGGGGCGCGGCAGAGGATGGTCTCGTTGTTTCAACCCACCCCTCGCTTCATCAGCGAGGGGAACCCGTGGACCCCGAGGCGACGTGCCCCAGCGTCGTGTTTCAACCCACCCCTCGCTTCATCAGCGAGGGGAACCACTGCTTCTGGCGCTGGGCCCGGCGGTAGTTGGCGTTTCAACCCACCCCTCGCTTCATCAGCGAGGGGAACCTGCCGGAAGGCAAACCGAAACGGGCCAAGCGCGTGTTTCAACCCACCCCTCGCTTCATCAGCGAGGGGAACAATCCGCGTCGCATCGTCCGCCCTCCCCCGTCAAGTTTCAACCCACCCCTCGCTTCATCAGCGAGGGGAACGGCCGGAGGTCAGCCGGGAGACCTTCGCGATCATGTTTCAACCCACCCCTCGCTTCATCAGCGAGGGGAACGCGGCGGCCGACGTCCAGATCCGCGAGCTGGCCGTGTTTCAACCCACCCCTCGCTTCATCAGCGAGGGGAACCCCTGGAGCCCGGCGGCGCAGGGGGCGGCCCGATGTTTCAACCCACCCCTCGCTTCATCAGCGAGGGGAACGAGATGGACGAACGGGGCGACGAACGAGGGGGCTGTTTCAACCCACCCCTCGCTTCATCGGCGCGGGGAACTGCATCAGCCGCCAGTCGGGGTCGCGCCAGGCCTCGTTTCAACCCACCCCTCGCTTCATCAGCGAGGGGAACGCCCCCCACGTCGAGGAGGCCATGGAGGCTCTGCGGTTTCAACCCACCCCTCGCTTCATCAGCGAGGGGAACCCGCCCCTCCGCGCGTGGTCGTGGGGGCCAGATAGTTTCAACCCACCCCTCGCTTCATCAGCGAGGGGAACATGCGGCGGGGTCGCCGAGTGGGGGAGGCGGCCCGGTTTCAACCCACCCCTCGCTTCATCAGCGAGGGGAACCGCCCGCCTCCCAAGACCTGCAGCACGAGCGACTTAGGGGGCGGAAAACGCGGACCCATTGTAGCGACATCGGTTTGCGTATCCAAGTCGACGAACCGGCCGCGCTTAAGTCGAGTGGCGGCGGGAGTTTGGGGTGGATCGCGGACCTCCCGGGAAATTGGCCCGCGCTCGGGGTCCGCGACGGTCGGCTCGGGCTGGTCAAGCGATGAGCGGGCCGCCGAAGTCGACCGACGGCTTGACGCCGTGGTGCTCGGCCCGGCGGGAGGGGTCTTCGCCCAGGCGGTAGAATCGCAGGCTGTCCTCGGCCGGGTCGAACGTGCTCAGCAGGGCGGGACGCAAGGTCGCCCATTGGACCTCGCCGACGTCGCACTCGAAGACGCTCTGCTGGACGCGCTGGCCGTAGTCCTTGCAAAGTCGGGCCACCTTCCGGAGTCGGCGCCGGCCTTCCGGCGTCACGGTGGAGACGTCGTAGCAGATCAGTACGAACATCGAGGACCTCTCGGGCGCGGGGCGTCATCGTACCAGGAAGGGCGGGTAGGTTTCGAGGTCGCCGCGGATCGTCCGGGCCAGGAGCCGGGCCTGGATGTGCGGGACCACGGCGTAGGTCGTCGCCTCCCCGGTGATCGGGTGCGTCAGCGACGCCTGCTTGCGCTCCTGGTAGGCCACCAGGACCGTCCGCCTCGTGTCGGCGTCCATCGAAACGCCGCCGGCCTGGTCGCGGACGAAGCCCTTGGGCGCGACCTGGGCCCGGTTGATCAGGGCCAGGACGAGGCGGTCGGCGAGGGCCGGGCGGAACTCCTCCATCAGGTCGAGGGCCAGCGAGGGCCGGCCGGGTCGGTCGACGTGGAGGTAGCCGACCCCGGGGTCCAGGCCCACCGCCGCCAGGGCCGACGAGCAGTCGTGCAGGACGAGGGCGTAGACGAACGATAGCAGCGCGTTGACCGCGTCCAGCGGCGGGCGTCGTGAACGTCGGGAGAACCGGAACGTGGGATCGGTCGAGCGGATCATCGCGTCGAAGGCGGCGAAGTAGCTTGCCCCCGCCTCGCCCTCGTGGCCGCGCACGGCGTCGGTCGTGAGGTGGGCTCGTTCGAGGTCCGCGATCCGATCGGCCAGGCGCGTCGCGGCCGCTTGCATGGTCGGGGGAGGATCGGCCCGCTCGCGGGCCGAGCGCACGAGCATCGAGCGGGCGTTGGCGACCTTGCCGAGGACGAACGACCGGGCCAGGAGCGCGCAGGCCGCGGGATCGTCGGCGAGGCGGAATTGGCGGCGGCGGAGCAGCACGTTGCCCGAGGCCGGGCCCTCGACGCGGGCCAGGAAGCGGCCGTTGACGTCGAGGAAGGAGACGCCGATGCCGCGCTCCATGCAGGCGGCCATCAAGTCAGGGCTGGCGGAGACCGGCCCGAAGCAGACCACGCCGCCGAGGTGGTGCATCGGCACCTCCAGCCGCGTCTGCCGCTCGACGCGCACGGCGACGTTCTCGTGGTCCTTCGCCAGGTAGGCGCCCGGCGTGGTCACATACAGCGTGTTGTGGTAATTGCTCAAGGGTCGTCCTCAGGAAGTTCCACGTAAGGGGCCCGGGCGACGGGCCCGGGCCGCGATCGGTCCGGCTCCCCCGTCACGTCGGGCAGGCAGGCCTCCAGGAGGGAGCACCGGTCGCAGCCCTTGTGGCGGATCGCGCGGGGCGTGACTCGGGCGTCGAACAGCTCGCGGCATCGGAGGGCGGCCGCCTCGACGCGCGAGCGGAGCGTCGGCGAGAAGTCGACCGGCTTGCGACGCCGGGTCTCGCCATAAAAGAGGGCGCCTCGGGGGACGTCCAGGGCCAGCATCTCCTCCAGGCACATCGCCTGGGCGCAGAGTTGGACCTCGTCGGCGGCTTGGATCTTGGGCCGGCCCCGCTTGTACTCGACGGGGAAGGGCCGCCAGACGACGGCTCCGTCGTCGACCGTTTCGCGGTGGAACTCGACGACGTCGGCCTTGCCGGACAGGCCCAGGCGATCGGAACGGAGCGGCAGCGCCCGGGCCGTCCGCACCGACGCGCCGAGGGAGCCGCCCGGGAGGTCGGCTCGTTCGTGGAGCTGGGTGCCGGAGATCGTCAGCGCGTTCTCGGCCCAGAGCTGTTCGACGTGGATCAGGGCGAACTGGCGCTCGCAGAAGATCAGGTGCTGCAGGCCCGAGAGCGGCAGCAGGTCGTCGACCTCCATCGCATGTCTCCTTCCGGGCGCGCGTGCGGGGGCGGCCCGGCCTTCGACTCCGAGGCCCGCGCCCCCGGCACGCGGTCGTTTCAGATCCGGTCGTGGATGGTGACGCCGTCGATCGGCGCGCGGTCGACCTCGACCGCGTAGTCGGCGAACGATCGGGCCGGCTTCTTCGCCGCCGGGTCGCGCCGGGTGCAGGTCACCCGGTCGAAGAGCCGGTGGGCCGGGTGGTTGCCGAGGGCGGACTCGTGCTCGAAGACGATAAGGGAGCGGACCGCCATCAGGCCGCGCGAGGCCGAGCGGTCGTGCTCGAACATGCCGGCGAGGGCCTGCCAGAACAGCTCCAGGTCGGCCTTGGAGAAGCCGGTGTCGCGGGCCAAAAACGGCGAGACGAAGCCGTGGGCCCGATAGAGGCCGTAGGGGATGGTGGACTTGCGGCCGATCTGGCCGCTGCTGGCCTCCTCGCCGTCGCCGCCCACGTCCTTGCCGCGCGTGGTGTCGCCGGCGTTGGTCAGGGCGACCCGCGTGATCGCGTGTTCGAGGGCCAGGATCGGGTCGATCGACCGCGAGAACGAGAGCTGGATCGGCCCGCGGACCTGGCCGCAGTTCCAGAGCTTCTGCGTCCCCGGGGCCTTCTTCCTGGCCTCTTCCTTGCCCTTGGCGGCCTTGGGCTCGGCGTCCTCGTCGCCGGCCTTGCCGGTAGACATGACGGCCCCGAACGCGCGGACGTCGAAGAACGTCTTGCACATCCAGGCACGGGCGTCCTTGACGGTCGCCGACTTGTTGTCGGGCTGGCGGTCCAGGGCGTCGTAGGCCCGTTTCTGCTGGACGGCGAGGATGCCGCGCTCCTTGACGTAGACCTCGTAGCCGGCCCTCGGTTTCAGGTCCTCGCCGCTCCCTTCCGCCTGCGTGAGCTGGACGAAGTTGCGGACCTTGCGCTTGAGGCAGACGTCGGTGACGAGGCCCTGGCCGGTCTCCGGGTCGATGCGGGGGGCGTTGCCGGCGTCGGGGTCGCCGTTGGGGTTGCCGTCCTGGACGTCGAAGAACAGGACGAACTCGTAACGCCTGTCGACGGGCTGGCCGGTCGTCTCGCTGGACATATCGGGAAATCCTCGTTCGAATGGGGTGATCGATGGACGGTCGGGCTCGACGCTCACTCTGCGGTCGCGACGGCGGCCTCCGGCTTGGCTTTCTTCCGCCAGAGCTCGGCCTTCTGGTGGTAGTAGCCCAGGGCGAAGAGGCCCTGCTCCTCCAGCGTCAGGATGGAGGGGAACGGCTCGGCGGGGAGGAGGTCGAGGACCTCCTGGATGAGCCTCGGATAGTATGCGCCGTCGAGCTTGGCCTGGTGGTGCTGGGCCTTGCGCAGCAGCGTGGCGAAGACGGCGGCCGGGGTGGCCGAGGCCGCGCCGTAGAAGCGGTCGGCGATCGACGCGCCGGGATCGCCGATGGCGTCGGCCTGGAGCTTCTCCAGCACGGCGAAGAGGCGGCCCAGCCCGTAGGCGGGGGTGCGGCATTCTGGGTCGAGCACGACGGTGATCTCCTTCGGGGTGAGGCTGTTGATCCGAACGTCGCCCTTCCGACGGAGGCGGTTGAGCGTGGCGCGGATCAGCGCGAGACGCTCGCGCGAGTGCTTGCCGCTCTTGGAATCCACCTTCTCCGCGCGGATGCGGCGGACGGCGGCGGCGAGGACCTCGCGGGGGAACGGCGCCCCGCCCAGGATCGCCAGGAAGAGCCGGCCCGCGAGGTCGGGGTCGACGTTCTTGAACTCCCCCTGGGGGGCTAACGAGCGGACGAGCCAGGACAGGGCCGGCCACTTCGCCGAGTTCTCGAACCGGCGGACGATCTCGATGTCGTCGAAATACGTGCGGAGATGTTCGGCGACCTCGCCCACGGTCGATTGGAAGTAGCCGCGTAGGGTCGCCCGCCCCTGGCCGCCGGTGACGATCAGGGCGTGGAAAGGCGTTGGGTCGTTCAGCGAGACGCCCTTTCCCGAGTCGACGGCCTCGAACAACGCTCCGGCCTGGGCGGGGTCGACGAAGTCGAGGTCTCCGAACTCGTCCACGAACTGATGCTCGTCGGCCCCCGACGCCCAGTAGATCACGGCCGTGTCTTCCGAGAGGCGGAACGTCTGGCGTTTGAGCGTTTTGCCGTCTGGGTTCGTGTACTGCGGGTGGAACAGGCGGTTGAGGGCCGTCCCATAGGCGTCGGCGCAGTCACGGCAGACCGGGGCGCTCTCGGTGATCGAGAGGGCGAACGACTCGAAGGCGGGGGCGTTGGCCGAGACGAGGGCGATCCCCGAGGTCGAGCCTCCGGGCACCCGCTTGACCTGAGGGTGGACGTCGACCGGGACTGACGGAAGGCCGCAGCCGAGGCACTCGACCAGCATTTCGGCCCGCTTGCCGGCGGGATGTCGCAGCTTTTTCCACGCAGCCCGCACTTCGTCTCGGTCGTGGATCAGGCCCGAGTCGGCGCCGTCCGAGTAGCGGAAGGCGATCAGGTCGTTCGCGGCGGCCTCCTGGCGTATCGCGGTGACTGCATCCGCGACCGCCGCGTCGTCGCGGAGGAATTCGAGGAGCGACGAGAGGCCACGGTCGTCCGGCGCGAGGACCATGGCGGACTCGACGTACTCGCGGAACATCGCACGGTGCCTGGCGAGTTTGCTGAGCTTCTTGGGGTTGTCGTCCGGATCGTACCCCAGGGCGTACTCAGGCTTGTCGACCAGGAAGTTGGCGAACGATCCGCTGGTCCGCACCGGCGAACGCGGGACCTGGAAGACCTTCGGCCGGACCTTACCCTTGGGGTCGGGCGGGCCCGACGGGGAAGTCACGCCGAGGTACTTGCCCCCTCTCCCGATGCCGATGATCCAACGCACTGGCCTGGGCTCGTAATCCGGGTCTTCCATCAGCCCCTCGCGGCGGGCGAGGTCGGCCAGTTCCTTGAGGATCATGCGACCTCCACGCCGTCTTCGCGACGGTTTATCAGGGGGACTTCGACGACGCCCTGCTTCATCACGGCGTCGAAGAAGACGGGTCGGTTGGGACGGCCGAAGTCGACGTCCAGGAGCATCCGGCCCAAGTCCATATCCATGGCGACCGGCTCGGGGTCGTCGTCGCGGGCGGGCTCGACGATCGCGGGGAACTCGCGGCAGCCCAGATAGGGGGACATGTGGTACTGGCCCCGCTCGAGCCGTCGCTTGAACATCTCGTCGAACTTCAGCGGGTTATCGCCCGGCCCGGCCCGACCGGTCATCGTGAACGAGACGTCGATCAGGTAGTCCACGTCCCGGAGGATCAGGGCATTGCGCTGGGCGCGGTCCTCGTCGGCGAAATAGTCGGGCTTGTCCTCGCCGCGCATCATCGCCCGGGCGTTGCCGACCGGGATCACGCCGTTAACCTCGTTGCGCTTCACGGCGGCGAACTTGATGGGCTTCAGCACCGCGATCCGATGGACGTGCCACCGTATCGCCGGCTTCCACAAGACCGCCTCCACCGCTCCCCGAGCCGCCGACGGCGTGATGACGTGGTACGTCACCCGCTCGGTCTTGAGTTCGGGGCGAGTGAAGCACGCCCACTCGCCCCGGATTCGGACCCGGTAGATCGATTCACTCTTCTTCATGGCGGAACCTCGAAGACTTGCCGGCTCCCGAACAGGTTTCAACCCACGC
>NZ_JBBCIR010000040.1:0-98632 GCF_037189885.1 Paludisphaera sp. | reverse complement strand
AGGAGGTAGACTCTGGCGCCGTTGGCCCGTATCCGGGCCATCGCCTCGTGATGGCGCTCGCGGTCGAGGACGGCGACGGTCAGGTCCTCGACGTGCATCCCCTTGGCGGCGGCGACGCGTCGGACGTTCTCCTCGATGGGGGCGGCGACGTCGATGACGCCGGCGGCCTCGCGCCCGCAGGCCACCTTCTCCATGTAGAAGCAGGGGCCGGGGTCGAACATGGTCCCGCGCTCGGAGACGGCGACGACGGCGACGGCGTTGGCCATGCCGCCGGCGACCAGCCGGGTGCCGTCGATCGGGTCGACGGCGATGTCGACGCGGGGGCCCTCGCCGGTCCCCAGCCGCTCGCCGTTGAACAGCATGGGGGCGTCGTCCTTCTCCCCCTCGCCGATGACGACGACGCCGTCGAACCCGATGGAGTTGAACAGCAGCCGCATCGCGTCGACCGCCGAGGCGTCGGCCGCGTTCTTGTCCCCCCGGCCGACCCACCGGGCCGCGGACAGGGCGGCGGCCTCGGTGGCGCGGACGAGATCCATGGCGAGGTTGTGGTCGGGGGGGGGCTGGGTCATGCGGCGGCCTTGGCTGGCTCGGGACGTCCTTCCGATCGGTCCGGTCAGGCGTGGGGGTGCCAGCCGGCGTCGGCCCAGAGCTGGCCGCTGACGGCCGAGTTGCAGAGGAGGAAGTAGATCGCGTCGGCGATCTCGGAGGGGGCGATCAGCCGGCGGAGCTGGGTGTAGGGGAGGATGTTCTTCTCGATGTATTCCTCGCCCAGGGCGCGGGTCATCGGCGTGTCGGTGTAGCCGGGGTGGATCACGGCGCAGCGGACGCCGAAGTTGATCGCCTCCTTGGTGAGCGTGGCGGCGACCCCCTCGAGGCCCGCCTTCGAGGCCGCGTAGGCGACCTGGCCGGAGTTGCCGTGCGGGCTGACGGCGCCCAGGAAGATGATGGTCCCCTGGATCCCCTCCTCGGCCTTCCACGGGCCGATGCCGCGGCTCCGGCGCTCGTCGGCGATCCGGGCGACGGTCTCCATGGCCCAGGCGGCCGGGGCGATCAGGTTGACCTCGCACAGCTCGCGGAACTTCTCGACCGGGTAGGTGACCGCGCGGCCGGAGGCCTCGTCGATCTGGACGGCCGGCTGGTCGTGGCTGATGCCGGCGGCCGGGATGCAGATGCTCGGCGGGCCGTACTTGGAGGAGATCAGGTCGAACGCCTTGGCGCGGAAGGCCGCGTCGGTCACGTCGCCGATGATCGCCTCGGCGACCGGCCGCTCCAGGCGGTCGTTGATCGAGCGGGCCAGGTTGATGACGCTCTCGCTGCTGTCGACGAGCGCCACGGCCCCGACGCCGCGCTCGGCCAGCTCGGTCGCGACGGCCTGGCCGATGCCGCTGCCGGCCCCGGTGATGACGGCCGACTTACCCTTGATGATCATGGCGATGCTCTCGATCTCGATGGTCGGGGACGTTGGCTCTGGCTCCGGCCCGGGGGTCCCGGCCGCGGCCTGGGGGGCGACGGCCTCGGCGCCCCCTGGGGTGGGGCGTCGCCCCGATCCATCCTGACGGATTCCCCCGCCTTGTCAAGCCCGAGGCCGAATGGACGCAAGGGAATGCGTTGATTCGTGGGGCGTACGTTTCGGCGTCCCCGGCGGCGTCGAACCCGCCCCACGCTTCGAAATTCGTGAAATGGCGGGAATCGCTCCCCGGGGCCGTTTCCCGATGGCCGAGCCCCCGCGGCCGCGATATGCTTGAGCCGTGAAGACCAGGCGCGGCGCCGAAGCGCGGCCCGCCGACTCGCCGGCCCCCCCGTCCGAGGGCGGGCCGCCGCCCCGGATCGGGGGGCGGGGCGACGCCGCCCCATTTCGCCGGGCGGGCGCCCGATTCGCAAGCAAGCCGATTTCTCCGCCGGATCCGCCCCCGGGGCCGGCGGGGCCCCGCGTCGCGGGGCCGAGCGGACGCCGCCGTCACGGCCGCGCCGCCACGACGAGGGATGAGAGGCCCGATGCCATGAGCGAGTCACTGCCGAACTCCTCCGACCTGGGCGGCTGGGAGAAGGCCGCCGCCAGATTCGCCCCCGAGAACAAGGTCGAGAACCTCGACTGGAAGACCCCGGAGGGGATCGACGTCAAGCCGCTGTACACGGCGAGGGACGTCGAGGGCCTGGAATACGCCGACACGCTGCCGGGCTTCGAGCCGTTCGTCCGCGGCCCCCAGGCCACCATGTACGCCGTCCGCCCCTGGACCATCCGCCAGTACGCCGGCTTCTCCACCGCCGAGGAGTCCAACGCCTTCTACAAGCGGGCGCTGGCCTCCGGCGGCCAGGGCATCTCCGTCGCCTTCGACCTGGCCACCCACCGCGGCTACGATTCCGACCACCCCCGCGTCCAGGGGGACGTCGGCAAGGCCGGCGTGGCCATCGACTCGGTCGAGGACATGAAGATCCTCTTCGACGGCATCCCGCTGGAGAAGGTCTCCGTCTCCATGACCATGAACGGCGCGGTGCTCCCCGTCCTGGCCGGCTACATCGTGGCGGCCGAGGAGCAGGGGGTGGCCCCGACGCAGCTCTCCGGGACCATCCAGAACGACATCCTCAAGGAGTTCATGGTCCGCAACACCTACATCTACCCCCCCGAGCCCTCGATGCGGATCGTCGCCGACATCATCGAGTACACGGCCCGGAACATGCCCAAGTTCAACTCGATCTCGATCTCGGGCTACCACATGCAGGAGGCCGGCGCCACCCAGGCGCTGGAGCTGGGCCTGACGCTCGGCGACGGCAAGGAGTACGTCAAGGCGGCCCTGGGGCGCGGCCTGGACGTCGACGACTTCGCCGGCCGGCTCAGCTTCTTCTTCGCGATCGGCATGAACTTCTACCTGGAGGTCGCCAAGCTCCGCGCCGCGCGGCTGTTGTGGTGGAAGATCATGAAGGGCTTCAGCCCCAAGAAGCCCAAGTCGATGATGCTGCGGACGCACTGCCAGACCTCGGGCTGGTCGCTGACCGAGCAGGACCCGTACAACAACGTGGTCCGCACGACGATCGAGGCGATGGCGGCCGTCTTCGGCGGGACGCAGTCGCTGCACACCAACTCGTTCGACGAGGCGATCGCCCTGCCGACCGACTTCTCGGCGCGGATCGCCCGCAACACCCAGATCATCATCCAGGAGGAGACGCACATCACGTCCGTCGTCGACCCCTGGGCCGGCTCGTACATGATGGAGAAGCTCACGCAGGACATCGCCGACAAGGCGTGGGAGATCATCGAGGAGGTCGAGAAGCTCGGCGGGATGACCAAGGCCGTCGAGTCCGGCTGGGCCAAGATGAAGATCGAGGAGTGCGCCGCCGAGAAGCAGGCGCGGATCGACTCGGGGCTCGACGTCATCGTCGGCGTGAACAAGTACCGGCTGGCGAAGGAGGACCCGGTCGAGATCCGCGAGATCGACAACTCGGCCGTCCGCGAGTCGCAGATCGCCCGGCTGAAGGAGCTGCGCGAGAGGCGGGACGCGAGCGCGGTCGAGGCGGCGCTCGAGGAGCTGGCGGAGGCGGCGCGCTCGGGCCGGGGCAACCTGCTGGAGGCGACCGTGAAGGCCGTCCGCCTGCGGGCGACCGTCGGCGAGTGCTCCGACGCGCTCGAGAAGGCCTGGGGCCGCTACCGGGCCAACAACCAGGTGATCTCCGGGGTCTACGGCATGGCGTTCGGCAAGAACGAGGAGTGGGACGAGCTGAAGGCCGAGGTCGACGCCTTCGCCGAGCAGGAGGGCCGCCGGCCCCGCGTGATGATCGCCAAGCTCGGCCAGGACGGGCACGACCGCGGCGCCAAGGTGGTCGCCACCGCGCTGGCCGACCTGGGCTTCGACATCGACATCGGCCCCCTCTTCCAGACGCCGGAGGAGGCCGCCCGCCAGGCGATCGAGAACGACTGCCACGCCGTGGGCGTCTCCACCCTGGCCGCCGGCCACAAGACGCTGGTCCCCGAGCTGGTCAAGGCCCTGAGGGACCAGGGGGCGGACGACGTTTGCGTCTTCGTCGGCGGGGTCATCCCGGCGCAGGACTACGATTTCCTGGCCCGGGCCGGCGCCGTGGGGGTCTTCGGCCCCGGCACCCCCATCCCCGCCTGCGCCCGGGGGATCCTGGAGGCGATCCGCAAGCGTCGCGTCCCGGCCTGACCCGGCGCGGGACGCAAATCGGGTGTCCCCTCTCCCCCTGGGAGTGGGTGGCCCGAAGGGCGGGGTGAGGGCCGTCGCATTTCGGAGATAGCGACGGCCCATGCCCGGCGCGGCCGGCGCTATTCCCGAAGCGCGACGGCCCTCGCCCGCCGCTGACGCGGCCGCCCTCTCCCAGGGGGAGAGGGGACGATTGAGCCTCGGGACCGTCGGTTCATGTATCATGTCCCGGGTCGACCGCCCCGCGTGACCGAGCAGACAGAGAATCCATGTCGAGCGACCCAGAAGCCCAGCGCGGCCCGATCAAGGTGGACCTCGAGCCGGCCGACCGCGCGCTGGTGGACGGCGTCCTGCGGCGTCAGCCCCGGGCGCTGGCCAAGACGATCACGCTGATCGAGTCCACCCGGCCCGACCACCGCCGCCGCGCCGCCGGGGTGCTCGACGCCCTCTTGCCGCACACGGGGAACTCGATCCGCCTGGGCATCAGCGGCTCGCCGGGGGCGGGGAAGTCGACGTTCATCGAGGCGCTGGGGCTGGAGGTGGTGGGCCGGGGGCATCGCGTGGCGGTGCTGGCCGTCGACCCCTCGAGCACGATCACGGGGGGCTCGATCCTCGGGGACAAGACCCGGATGGAGCGGCTGTCGGTGCACCCGGACGCCTACATCCGGCCGTCGCCGTCGCGGGGGTCGCTCGGCGGCGTGGCCGACAAGACCCGCGAGGCGATGCTCGTCTGCGAGGCCGCCGGCTACGACGTGATCCTGGTGGAGACCGTCGGCGTCGGCCAGAGCGAGACGACCGTCGCCGGCATGGTCGACGCCTTCGTCCTGGTCCAGCTCCCCAACTCGGGCGACGACCTCCAGGCGATCAAGAAGGGGATCGTCGAGGTGGCCGACATCATCGCGGTGAACAAGGCCGACATCGACCCCGAGGCCGCCCAGCTCGCCCGCCGCCAGATCGCCAGCGCCCTGACGATGGTGCGCCGGCACTCGGAGGCGTGGAAGCCCGTCGTCCTCTCGCTGAGCGCCGCGACGCGTGAGGGGGTCGACAAGTTCTGGGACGAGGTCGAGCGGATGCGTAAGGCGCTGGCCGATTCCGGCGAGCTGGACGAGAAGCGTCGTCGCCAGGCGGTCGACTGGATGTGGAGCCTCATCGACCAGGGCCTCCGCGCCCGCTTCCGCGCCAACGCGGACGTCCGCCGCGAGCTGGAGCCGACCAGCCGGGCCGTCGCCGAGGGGCGCTCCACCGCCGCCGCCGCCGCGTATCGCCTGCTGGACTTCATCGAGGCGTCCGCCGACTGAGCCGAAGGGGTCCGGTCCCATGCACGAGATCGTCCGCCAGCTCGACGAGAAGCGCGCCGAGGCACGATTGGGCGGGGGCGCGGCCCGCGTCGCCTCCCAGCACGCCCGGGGGAAGCTCACCGCCCGCGAGCGGATCGAGCTGCTCGTGGACGCCGACTCCTTCGAGGAGTGGGACATGTTCAAGGGCCACCGCTGCGCCGACTTCGGCATGGCCGACAAGGTGGTCCCCGGCGACGGCGTGGTGACGGGCTACGGCACGATCAACGGCCGGCTGGTCTTCGTCTTCAGCCAGGACTTCACCGTCTTCGGCGGCTCGCTCTCCGAGGCCCACGCCGAGAAGATCTGCAAGGTGATGGACAAGGCGATGGACGTGGGCGCCCCGGTGATCGGCCTGAACGACTCCGGCGGGGCGCGGATCCAGGAGGGGGTGGCCTCGCTCGCCGGCTACGCCGACGTCTTCCTGCGCAACGTGCAGGCGTCGGGCGTGGTGCCGCAGATCTCGCTGGTGATGGGGCCGTGCGCCGGGGGGGCGGTCTACTCGCCGGCGATGACCGACTTCATCTTCATGGTGAAGGACTCCTCGTACATGTTCGTCACCGGCCCCGAGGTGGTGAAGACCGTCACCCACGAGACGGTCACGGCCGAGGAACTGGGGGGCGCGGCGACCCACGCGGGGCGGTCGGGCGTCGCGGACCACGCGTTCGAGAACGACGTCGAGGCCCTGATGATGACCCGGCGGCTGTTCGGGTTCCTGCCGTCGAACAACCGCGAGCGCCCCCCCGTCGTCCCGACCGAGGACCCCGCCGACCGCGCCGAGCCCTCGCTCGACAGCCTCGTCCCCGATGACCCGAACAGGCCCTACGACGTCCGCGAGCTGATCCTCAAGGTCGTCGACGAGTGGGACTTCTTCGAGCTGGCGCCCGACCACGCCGCGAACGTGGTGATCGGCCTGGGCCGGATCGCCGGCCGGAGCGTGGGGTTCGTCGCCAACCAGCCGCTGGTGCTGGCGGGCTGCCTGGACATCAGGAGTTCCATCAAGGCCGCCCGGTTCGTCCGGTTCTGCGACGCCTACAACATACCCATCGTCACGTTCGTGGACGTCCCCGGCTTCCTCCCCGGCACGGCCCAGGAGTACGGCGGCATCATCAAGCACGGCGCCAAGCTGCTCTACGCCTACGCCGAATGCACCGCGCCTAAGGTCACGGTCATCACCCGCAAGGCCTACGGCGGTGCCTATGACGTGATGTCGTCCAAGCACATCCGGGGGGACGTCAACTTCGCCTGGCCCTCGGCCGAGATCGCCGTGATGGGCCCCAAGGGCGCCGTGGAGATCATCTTCCGGGCCGAGAAGGACGACCCCGCCCGGATCGCCGAGCGGGAGCGCGAGTATCGCGACAAGTTCGCCAACCCGTTCGTCGCCGCCCATCGCGGCTTCATCGACGACGTGATCATGCCGCGCGAGACCCGCGGCCGGATCGCCCGGTCGCTGGAGATGCTCCGCGACAAGAAGGTGGAGCGCCCCTGGCGCAAGCACGGCAACATCCCCCTCTGATCGACCCCACCCCGCGAGCCCCGGCATGTTCCAGAAGATCCTGATCGCGAACCGGGGCGAGATCGCCTGCCGGGTCATCCGCGCGGCCCGACGGATGGGGATCGCCACGGTCGCCGTCCACTCGGAGGCCGACCGCCGCGCCCGCCACGTCGAGCTGGCCGACGAGGCGTTCCTCCTGGGGCCGCCGACGCCGCGGCTCTCGTACCTCGACATCGACCGCGTCGTCGCGGCCTGCCGCGCCACCGGCGCGGAGGCCGTCCATCCGGGCTACGGCTTCCTCTCCGAGAACGAGGCGTTCGTCCGCCGGCTCGACGCCGAGGGGATCGCCTTCATCGGGCCCCCGGCCGCCGCCATCGCCGCGATGGGGGACAAGATCGCCTCCAAGCGGCTCGCGCGCGAGGCCGGCGTGAACGTCATCCCGGGGGTCGACGCCCCGATCGAGTCGGCCCGCCGGGCCGTCGAGATCGCCCGCGAGGTCGGCTACCCGGTGATGATCAAGGCGTCGGCCGGCGGCGGCGGGAAGGGCCTGCGGATCGCCCGCGACGACGCCGAGGTCGCCGAGGCGTTCGAAGCCTGCCGCGCCGAGGCCGCCGGGGCGTTCGGCGACGACCGCGTCTTCGTCGAGAAGTTCATCGAGCGCCCCCGGCACATCGAAATCCAGGTGCTCGCCGATTCGTTCGGCGCGACGATCCACCTCGGCGAGCGCGAATGCTCCATCCAGCGCCGGCATCAGAAGGTCATCGAGGAGGCGCCGTCGCCGTTCCTGGACGAGCCGACCCGCGCCGCGATGGGCGAGCAGGCCGTCGCGCTGGCGAGGGCCGTCGGCTACCGCTCCGCCGGGACGGTCGAGTTCGTCGTCGCCGCCGACCGCTCCTTCTACTTCCTGGAGATGAACACCAGGCTCCAGGTGGAGCACCCCGTCACCGAGATGGTCACGGGGCTGGACCTGGTGGAGCTGATGATCCGCGTCGCCGCCGGCGAGCCGCTGGGGATGACCCAGGCCGACGTCCGCCGGGACGGCTGGGCGATCGAGTGCCGCGTCAACGCCGAGGACCCGTTCCGCAACTTCCTCCCCTCCACCGGCCGCCTCGTCCGCTACATCCCCCCCGAGGAGCGGCCCGGCGCCGTGCGCGTCGACACGGGCGTCGTCGAGGGGGACGAGATATCGATCTATTATGACTCGATGATCGCCAAGCTCATCGTCCACGGGGCGACCCGCGACCAGGCGGCGGCCCGGATGCACGCGGCGCTCGACGCCTTCCTGGTGCGGGGCGTCTCCACGAACCTCGCGTTCCAGGCCGCCCTCACGCGACATCCCCGGTTCCTGTCTGGCGACATCGACACCGGCTTCATCGCCGAGGAATACCCCGACGGATTCCACCCCTCGGCCCTGCCGCACGACGACCCGATCATCCCGGTCGCCGTCGCCGCCTACGCCAGGCGTCGCTACATCCAGCGGGCCGTCGGCACCAGCGGCCAACTCCAGGGCCATGCCCGGCGCGTCTCCGACGACTGGGTGGTCGTCCTCCCCGACGCCCGTTACGAACTCGGCATCGCCCTGGAAGACGGGGGCTGTCGGATCGTCCACGACGGCAAGGTCCACCGGCTCCGCGCGGATTGGAAGCTGGGCGACCCGCTGTTGAAGGGGACGTGGGACGGCGAGCCGATCCGCGTCCAGGTCGAGCGCCTTGGGCTGAAGTACCGCGTCGTCCACCGGGGGGCCCGGCTCGACGCCATGGTCATGACGGCCCGCGCCGCCGAGCTGCTGGCGGTGATGCCGGAGAAGCCGCCGCCGGACCTCTCGAAGCTCCTCCGATCCCCCATGCCGGGCCTGCTCGTGGAGGTCGCCGCGACGGTCGGCCAGCCCGTCCGCGCCGGCGAGACGCTGGCGGTGGTCGAGGCGATGAAGATGCGCAACGTCCTGAAGGCCGACCACGACGCCGTCGTCGCCGAACTCCTCGTCGAGCCCGGCGCGAGCCTGGTCGTCGACCAGCCGATCCTGCGGTTCGAGTGAGCCGGCAAAGTTGGCTTCGTTCGCGCGCCGGGGTTCTGGTCGGTTTCGCGCAAGTTCTTGGGTGTTAGTGTATTGTGGTTCGATGAATTGGCTTCGTTCGTCGAAGGCGACGTGGTTTTCCGTGGGCCGCGGGCAAGAGCGTCGGCCATGCGGCGCTACAACGAAGAAGAGGGCCGACGGCCCCATCCCGTCCCCTCTCCCGCCGGGAGAGGGCAGCCGCGCCAGCGGCGGGTGAGGGCCGGCGCGCTACGATGAATGGCGACGGCCACTCCCGTCATGGGCCGTCGGGATCCCCGAACCCCGGCGGCCCTCGCCCGGCCCTTCGGGCCACCCTCTCCCGGCGGGAGAGGGGACGCGCGTTCCGCGCTCGGTAATGCGTCATGGGCCGTCGCGACTTCCGAAGTTGGGCCACCCGCGCCCGGATCTCCGGGCCGGCCCGGCTCCCGGTTACCGAGTCCGAATTGCGAAAGATCGACGATCCGCAATGGCATGGTCGCGCCCGGGGCCGGCGAGATTTCATGAATGCGGCGGGATTTTCCGATCTTCGGGAGGGCCGGCGAGATAGGTTCGGGGCGTTGTTGGATTCCCGCAACCTTCCCGGGCTTTTCGCTTGACTGCCCGCGAGCCGGCCGCCACCATGCTGGGTGGATTCACTTCAAGACCCATTCCCTTGGTCGATGTCCCATAGGTTTGGATTTCACTCGCCCAGTCGTGCGGCGGATGGTCTCGCCTGGAGGTCCGAATGAGACGGTCGATCCCGATCGCCGTCGGCGTCCTCGTCGCGCTCGCGGCGGGATGGTCGGCGGGGTGCTCCCCGTCCGCGCCGGAGACGGCGCAAATCGAGGGGAAGACGCCGGCCGAATATCGAGACGAGCTGGAGAAGAAGGGGGGCGTCCTCGCCGACGGCAAGGCGCGCAAGGCCAGGGGGAAGGGGTCGCGGGCGATGCGGGATTGAGCGCGGCGGCGTCGGCGCGACGCCGGGACGATCGGTCGACGGGACGGGGGTGTCCAGGAGCTTCGACATGCCTACGAGCCATCGCAATCGCGGTTTCACGCTGATCGAGCTGCTCGTCGTCATCGCGATCATCGCGGTGCTGATCGCCCTCCTGCTGCCGGCGGTGCAGGCGGCCCGCGAGGCCGCCCGCCGGGCGCAATGCACCAACAACCTGAAGCAGCTGGGGCTGGCGGCGCACAATTACGTGAGCGCCCACGAGACGTTCCCGCTGGGGGCGTTCTACATGTGGCCGCAGGCCTGCGGCCGGTGGAAGCAGGCGCAGAGCTTCTTCATCGGCATGCTGCCGTACCTGGAGCAGGGGTCGGCGTCGAACGCCTTCAACTACAACCTGCACCCGTATTACGCCGACAACTCGACCATCATGTCGATGGGGATGAGCTCGCTGTGGTGCCCCAGCGACGGCGAGGTGGCCAACCCGGTGATCGCGGCCGAGCCTCGCAACTTCCTGGGCTCGTGCAGCGGCGTGCCGGCGGGCGCCGTGCCGGTCCCCTGGCGGCTCCAGCACAACTCGTACGCCGGCAACGCCGGGATGTATCCCAACTACCCGTCGGGCCCCTCGGGGGTCGACCCCGACTACGCCGCGAAGACCGGCCAGGCCAACGGCGTGGTCTACTTCGGCAGCGCGGTCCGGCTCTCCTCGATCACCGACGGCACCAGCAACACGTTCTTCGCCGGCGAGCGGGCCTTCAACAAGATCCAGCCGCCGGCGTCCAGGAACGTCTGGTTCCTCTGGTTCTCCAGCGCCTTCAGCGACACCATGCTGCTGACCTACTACCCGCTGAACCCCCACACCCGCCTCACGGTGTCGGCGGCCGACGACGCGGTGATGGTCCTTTCGGGCGGCGGCAACGCCTACACGGTGGCGGCCTCCAGCAACCACCCCGGCGGGGCGAACTTCGCCATGGCGGACGGCTCCGTCCGGTTCATCAAGGACTCGATCTCGACGTGGACGTTCGACGCCGCGACCTTGCTGCCGGTCGGCGTGACCCGGAACGTCAACGGCACCTACACGGTCGCCCCCGGGACCAACATCGGCGTCTATCAGGCCCTCTCCAGCCGCAACGGCGGCGAGGTCATCAGCGCCGACTCGTATTGATCGACCGCGAGCCCCGGCCGGCGCCCCGCGCCGGCCGGGCCCGACCGGACGGACGGAGGCATCCCGAGTGACCGACCGAAGGACCTTCCTCGCCGGCGCCGCCGCCCTGGGCGTCGCCGCGTTCCGGGCCGACGCGCTGGCCCGCGCCGCCGGCGCCGGCCGCGACCTGGGCTCGCTCGACGACCTCGCCGCGGCCGCCCGCGACGAGGACTACTGGGGCCAGATCCAGCGCTGCTTCGACACCGACCGCACGGTCATCAACCTCAACAACGGCGGCGTCAGCCCCGCGCCCAACGACGTGATGGAGGCCATGATCCGCGACCTGCGGTTCGCCAACTCCTCCCCCGTCCAGAACATGTGGCGCGTCTCCGAGCCCCGGGCCGAGTCCGTCCGCCGCGACATCGCCCGCGAGTTCGGCTGCGACCCCGAGGAGATCGCCATCACCCGCAACGCCAGCGAGGCGATGGAGGCCCTCATCTTCGGCGTCGACCTCAAGCCCGGCGACGAGGTCATCCACACCGACCAGAACTACCCCCGGATGCAGACGAGCTGGCAGCAGCGCGCCCGGCGCGACGGCGTCGTCGTGAAGAAGATCTCGTTCCCCATCCCGATGCGATCGCCCGACGTCCTGCTCGACCGGATCAAGGAGGCCATCACCCCGCGGACGAAGGTCATCGAGCTGCCGCAGGTGACGAACTGGTCCGGACAGGGGATGCCGATCCGCGAGGTCGTCGAGCTGGGCCGCGAGAAGGGCATCGAAGTCTTCGTCGACGGCGCGCACGGCTTCGCCCACGTCCCGTTCAGGCGCGACGACCTGGGGTGCGACTACTTCGGCTCCAGCCTCCACAAGTGGCTGATGGCCCCGATCGGCACCGGCTTCCTGTACGTCCGCAAGTCCAAGATCAAATCGATCTGGCCCCTGATGGGCGCCGACCCGCCGCTGGACGAGGATATCCGCAAGTTCGAGCAGATCGGCACCCACCCGGCGGCCAACCACAACGCGATCTCGGTCGCCGCGGCGTTCCACCGGGCGATCGGCCCGGAGCGGAAGGCGGCGCGGCTGATCCACCTCCGCGACCGCTGGGCCGCCCCGCTGCTGGAGGCCGACCCTCGCGTGAAGCTCCTGACCCCGCTCGAACCCGGCTGGGGCTGGGGCATCGGCCTGCTGAGCGTCGAGGGGGTGGATTGCGGCAAGCTGTTCGGCTACCTCTGGGACAAGCACCGCATCGTCATCTCCCCCACCAAGCACGAGCAGTTCGAGGGGATCCGCGTCTCCCCCAGCGTCTATACCACCGTCGAGGAGATCGACATCTTCGTCGATGCCATGAAGAAGGCCCTCGCCGACGGCGTCTGAGCCGTCGCGGCGGCCGGGAATTCGCCCCTCCGGGTTTCCGCCGGGGCCCCGAGGCGCGTATGATTGGACGATCCGCGCCCGAAGGAGTCCCACCGGCCCTATCCCTGGGAGGAGACCATGGACGACCGACCCGACCATCGCCCCTCGGTGGATCTCCTGGAATCGACCCACCCGTTCCCCGGCACCTACACGATCAAGGCGATCGGGGAGGCCGGGGACGACTTCGAGCGCCGCGTGGTGGACGCCGTGACCGAGCACCTGCCGGCGGCGTCCGACGTGGAGCATTCCGTGCGGGCCACCCGGGGGGGGCGGCACCTGGCGGTGACGCTCCACGTGACGGTCCAGAACGCGGAGCAGGTCCGCGCGATCTACGCGGCCCTGCACGCCGTCGACGGCCTGACGCTGCTGCTATGACGGAAGCCGGACCTGGGGAGTGGATCGACCTGTCGCGGTGCGACGACGCCCGCGACGTGGTGCATCGGGTCGCGGCGTGCCTGGCCCAGGGGGGCGTGGTCGGCCTGGCGTCGGAGACGGTGTACTGCCTGGCCTCCAGCGCCCTCAACCCCGCCGGGGTCGCCCGCCTGCGCGCCCTGCGGGGGGACGTCGAGCCCCGGCCGCTGACGATCCTGGTCAAGGGGCCCGAGGAGGCCGCCGACTGGGCGCCCGACGTGCCGGAGGTCGCCGCGCGGCTGGCGCGGCGGTCGTGGCCCGGCCCCGTGTCGCTGATCTTCCCGCCGCCGGCCCGGAGCGGGCTGCTCGACCGCCTGCCGGCCGACGTCCGGTCGTTGATCTCCCCCTCCGGCGAGGTCGCCCTCCGCTGCCCGGAGGAGGCGATGCTCCGCGAGGCGCTGCGGTTCTGCCCGGCGCCGCTGGTCCTGGGACTCGTCCGGGCGGCCGACGGCTCGGCCGCCACGACCGCGGAGCCCCTGCGTAATTTGGCCGGCGTCGACATGGCGATCGACTCGGGGCCGACCCGGCTGGGTCGGGTCGCCACGGCGGTCCGCGTACAGGGAGACACGTGGTCGATCGCCCGCGAGGGGGCCGTCGACGCCGCGACGATCGCCGCGCGCGCCGGCCGGCTCCTGGCGTTCGTCTGCACCGGCAACACCTGCCGCAGCCCGATGGCCGAGGCCATCTGCAAGCTGATGCTGGCCCGCCGGCTGGGATGCCGGCCCGACGAGCTGGAAGCCCGCGGTTACTCGGTCGTCTCCGCGGGCGTCGCGGCGTCGCGGGGGGCACCGGCGGCGGGGCACGCGGCGGAGGTCGTCCGATCCATGGGGGGCTCGCTGGACCGGCATCGCAGCAGGCCGATCGGCCTGGACCTCGTCCGCCAGGCCGACCGCCTCTTCGCCATGACCGCCGATCACCTGGATCTCCTCCTGGATCTCGCCCCCGAGGCCCGCCCCATCGCCACCCTGCTGGATCCCGAGGGCCGGGACGTTCCGGATCCCTTCGGATCCGACATGACCACTTATCGCCGCACTTCCGAGGCGATCGAGCGAATGCTCGCCAGTCGCCTGGACGAGCTGGGCGTCCCGGGAGGCTCCCCCTCCGCCTGAACCGGGCTAATCCGCCCGGGCTCTCTCGATCGGGAAAATCCGCATAAATCGGTCGGGATTTCCTGTTCGCATCCGTGGAGGCGTGAGTTATATTAGGTTTTGATCTTACCGAGCTAGCATCGATGCAAGCGATCGGCCCGGTGGGTGCCCGCGAAGCGGGCCGGGGAGTGTCGGAGGCGTGACGCCGTCGTCGCGCACGACTCGCCTGGGTCGCCTCGATCCGATTCTCTCTCTCCGCATTCAATCCAAGCAACGATATCAGAACGAGATCGGGGCAGCGGGCCTCGTCGGCCCTCGTCCTCCGCGCGCATCGCCCCGTCAAGGCCGCGCGTCGTGGAGGCCGCGGGCGGTCGCCGAATGGCCCGCGCGCCGCCCGGGACTCGACCTAACCCAGGATGCCGAAGTCATGCTCGATTCACCCCTCGTGGACGCTCTCCCGATTCTCAGGACCCCGGCCGAGGGGGGCGCCCCGGGCCGACCGGTTCCGGGCCTGCTGCTGGCCGCCCTGAAGGGGCTGGCCGGGCTGGAGCCGTCGCGGTCGATGGTGCGAGGCCGGCGGGCGTCGAGGCGATATCACGACGCCGATTTCCACTACGTCGAGGCGGCCGTCCCGGAGCTGGACGGGGTCGAGGCCGACATCTGCATCCACGACGGCCGGGTCTACCTCCGGGTCGCGCGCTGAACGCGGCGGGATCGGCCTTGCCAATCGCCGCCGAATGGCGAGAATGGCCGGGTGGCCGGGTCGGGCCTTCCGTCGTCGAAGGGAGTCAGGGATGGCCGTAGGGGCGCTGGACGTCGAGCGGGACGGGGTCGGCGCCGATGGGGGGGAGACCGCCGTCCACAGGTTGGGCCGGCAGGTGTTCGACCGCGTGGCCGAAGTCGGCGACGTGAGCCTCTTCTGCCTGCGAACCCTGGGGTGGATCGTCCGGCGGAGGCCGCGGTGGTCGGTCCTGCTGCCGATCTTCCACGCGATCGGAGTGCAGAGCGTGCCCGTGGTGGCGATCACCGGGACGTTCATCGGGATGGTGCTGGCCGTCCAGACCTACCACGAATTCCAGATGATGGGCCTGGCGACGAAGATGGGCTCGGTCATCAACATCTCGCTCGTGAAGGAGCTGGGCCCGGTGCTGGCGGCGACGATGCTGGCCGGGCGGGTCGGCTCGTCGATGGCCGCCGAGCTGGGGACGATGCGCGTCACCGAGCAGATCGACGCCCTCACGGCGCTGGGGACGAACCCGATTTATTACCTGGCGGTCCCCCGGTTCCTCGCCTGCTTCCTGCTGATCCCGCTGCTGACCCTGATGGCGGACTTCATGGGGGTGATCGGAGGGGCGGTCGTCTGCACGCAGGTGCTGGGGATCGACTCGTTCGCCTACTGGAAGCACTCGCGAGACTTCGTGGAGGGGCTGGACATCCTGGCCGGGGTGCTCAAGAGCTTCTTCTTCGGGTCGGCGATCGCGCTGATCAGCTGCCACCGGGGGTTCAACTCCGGGGCCGGGGCCGAGGGGGTCGGCAAGGCGGCGACCGAGGCGTTCGTGTTCTCGTTCATGGCGATCCTGTTCCTGGACTTCGTCCTGGGCCTGGCGTGGAACGCGATGTATCGCTCGCTGTGGCCGCAGGCCACGGGGCTCCTGTGAGCGCGGACGCCCCGGACGGGGGCGACCTGATCGAGTTCCGCGATGTCTCCATCCAGTTCCGCCGCCAGCGGGTGCTGCGCGGGATCAACCTGACGATCCGTCGCGGCGAGACGGTCTGCGTCATCGGCGAGAGCGGCTGCGGCAAGACGGTGCTGCTGAAGCTGATCGTCGGCCTGCTCCAGCCCACCAGCGGGAAGATCCTGTTCGAGGGCGAGGACGTGTCCCGCATGGACGCGCGGGCGCTGGTGCGGCTGCGCCTGCGGTTCGGCTTCCTGTTCCAGATGGCCGCGCTGTTCGACAGCCTGGACGTGTTCGACAACGTGGCCTTCGGCCTGCGCGAGCACAAGGTGTGCGGCGAGGACCAGGTGGCGAGGATCGTGGCCGAGCGGCTCCAGGACGTCGGCCTGCCGCCGGGCCTGGAGCGCAAGAAGCCGGCGGAGCTGTCCGGCGGCCAGCGCAAGCGGGTCGGCCTGGCGAGGGCGCTGGCGCTGGACCCGGAGGTCATGCTGTACGACGAGCCGACGACGGGGCTCGACCCGATCATGACCGACGTGATCAACGAGCTGATCTTGCAGACCCAGCGCGGCGGGCACAAGACGGGGATCGTCGTGACGCACGAGATGCGCACGGTGACCAAGGTGGCCGACCGCGTGGTGATGTTCTTCCCGCTGGCGCGGGTCGGCCGCGGCGAGTCGCAGATCATCCACGACGGTCCCCCCGGCGGGCTGGAGGACGCGGCCGACCCGCGCGTCCGCCAGTTCGTCCGCGGCGAGGCCGGCGACCGCCTCCGCGAGATGGCGGCGGCGGCACGCGCCGCGGGGGGAGGGGCCAGCGATGAATGAACGGGTCATGCAGTTCCGGCTCGGCATGTTCGTGATCGTCGCCGGGCTGGTCCTGACGATGCTGGTGGTCTGGTTCGGCGAGTCCCCCCAGCTCCTCCGCGAGCGCGGGTTCCTGAAGGTGCATTACCCCGAGGCGCCGGGCGCGATGCCCGGGGTCTCGGTGCGCAAGAGCGGCATCCGGGTCGGCGAGGTCGTCTCCGTCGATTTCGACGACCGCCCCGGCCAGCCCGACGGCGTCATCGTGACGCTCTCGCTGGAGACCCGCTTCCCGCTGCGCGAGGGCTCGATCCCCAGGCTGTCGCGCTCGCTGATCGGCGACGTCACCATCGACCTGCTGCCGGGGACCGGGGAGGGCCCGCTGGAGACCGGCCCGAGCCCGGCCGAGGCCCCCGTGATCGAGGGCGAGGTCGTCCCCGACCCCTCCAAGGCGCTCGCCGCCGCCACCCGCGCGTTCGACGACGCCGGCGAGACCCTCAAGACGATCCAGGAGGCCGCCGCCGGGCTGGCCAAGGTCGCCAAGAGCGCCGACCGGCTCGACGGGTTCCTCGCCACCTGGGAGCAGACCGGCAAGGACCTTTCCGGGGCGTCGACCGGCATCCGGGGGTTCATCGACGAGAATCAGGCGAGCGTCAAGAAGGCCGTCGCCGACATCGAGCTGGCGGCCAACCGGCTGAACACCACGCTCGACCCCCAGACCCAGGACGCGCTGAAGACGGGCATCGCCAGGTTCTCCGCCGCCACCGCGCGGCTCGACGCGGCGGTCGCGGACGCCGCGCCGCTGCTGAAGGATCTGGGCTCGGGGGTCGATCGCAGGCCGACGACCGACGTCGGCCAGGCGGTGCGGCGGCTGAACCGGATCGCCTCCGACCTGGAGCTGCTGACCAACGCCCTGCGCGACGGCCGCGGGGGCCTGAACACGTCCGGCACGATCCAGCGCCTGCTGGTCCAGTCCGACCTGTACGACAACATCAACGCCGTGGCCCTCTCGGCCAACCAGGCCCTGGGCCAACTCCGCGGGGCCCTGACCGCCTTCCGCGACTTCGCCGAGAAGGTCTCCCGCGACCCAGGCTCCATCTCCCGCGGCGCGCTGGGACGCTGAGCGATCGGGCGGCTCGCCCGGCTTCCCGCGGGAACCCCCCGCGGCTACAATTCCCAGGCGATCCGCCCCGTCCCATTCCAACTCGCGGAGGTGTTCGCATGCGGGAGGGCCGCTCCTTTCGGCTGTCGCTCCGGATCGTCTTCTATCGCGAGGACGGCGACTGGATCGCGCACTGCCTGGAAACCGACCTCATCGGCGACGGCCCGACGATGCGCGAGGCATTGGATTCGCTCTGGGATGCGACGATCATCCAGTTCGACGCCTCCCTTCGATGGAAGACCCCGGCCAACTTCTTCTTGCCGGCCCCGGGGCGCTCCTTCGAGATGTACGCGCTGGGACGGGATGTGGCCCGAGCCGAGATGGACGTCCCGGCCGAGCGATTGGCGGAGATCGACGGAGACCTCGACGAGATCACGGGCCGAGAATACGTCGGCGGCGATCTCGCGGCCGTTTGAGGCGCGGGGATGGAACGCCTGCTGACGCCTCGGGAGTTGCGATCGATCCTGGCTCGCTACGGCGTGAAATGCGAGGAGGCCCGGGGTAAGGCCCCCCCGACCGCCCTCGCGGGAGCCCTCGGGGGCGATGATTCAATCTCGTTCCGACGAATCTCGTGAGAGCCAAGCAAGGCCGGAGCATGCTCGGTCATGGATGGCGAACGAGTGCCGACGGACGGAACCCATTTCCCGGCATCCAGGCCGCAAGTCGCAAGCGCCGGCCTATCGACGGTGATGTGCACCGGTAGCGGGGCATCCCACGCGACTTCAGTGAAGCGAGATCCGCGGCTGTGGCCGGGGGGACTGGGCACCTAGATAATGCACGCCGTCCGCATCAACGAGATAGCTCTCCAGCAGATGCAGATTGTCGATCTTTCTCTTGAACCTGCCGTGGACTCGGACGGTCGTAATGAGGCCCTGGGGAGAATCGGCCACGGAAACGACTCGGCCCTCCCAACCATCGACATCCTCCGACCCGGGGGGCAAATTCGCGCGGAAATAATCGATCCGATCCTGTGGGATCCCCAACCCCGCGCGCGACAAGACTTCGGCGACCACGGGCGCGACGCCATCGTCCGGGGTCACCGCTAGGGCGAATCGCGCCGCCGGACCATCTTCGCCGAGACTCGGGAGGGTGGGGAGGGCCGGCTGATCCTGGACGCCCGCGGCTCCCTGTCCCAGGAGGTCAGGCGGCGCGGAGAGCATGGGGGGGACTTCCACCGGTAGGAGGACTTCGCCCCGGCCCATCGCACGGCTGACGACTTTCCCACCCCCGCCACCCTGGCTGGCGGTCGCGGCGTATGTCGCGGCCAGGGCGGCCGCCAGGGCGATCAAGGATCCAAGGCGTGATCTGCTCATGGCTCGTTTCCCTCGCCGAACCTCGGGTAATGACGATCAAGGATTATCGAGCAATCGCCAGTGAAAGTTGTCGATCGCTTCGTACTTCCAGTCCCGGCTGTAAACGGGCCCGGAATGTTCCACCCCGGCCCAGTCTTTCCACGAGATGCGGAAATCCTGGGTGAGCGTCGCGAATATGGAGTTCGCGGCCGGGCGCGGCAGATGCCTCGCCCACTTCCAATCATATATGACGGTCATGCCGGACGTGGGGTCTCGGTGCATTTTGTATTGAACATCATTGTTGTCGTCTGGACCCCATGGCTCGTCGTTTTGAGCCTGGCCGCTGAGGATGATGTTCCGGATCTGCTCCTGAGGATAGCATGCTAGATATGGACCGGGATCGCTTCCGTCCGAGCATTTGACGCGCATGATCAGATAGAAGCCCTTCGAATTGCCGAGGCTGGACGGCGTTGGCGTGTCAAAACCGTCGTTGTATTCGGTAGAGGTTCCGAGGCCGGACAGGTACGAGACCGTGGGCTCGCCGATCGTGACATTCCTCGTGAATGTCCGAGGACCGGGTGGTTGCGCGGGGCTCCCCGGGATCATCCCGTATGTGACGACGCAGGAGATCTGGTAATTACCAGGCTGGGCATAAATGTGCGAGGCCGTTTGGCCGGAAATCGTCATGGATCTGGCCGGCATCCCAGAGCCCGTCTGCGAGATTTTCCAAACTTGCAGCGTCACCGGAAATCCGCTATTCGTTGAGAACACGTACCCGGTCGGATAGCCGAGCTTCTCGATGTTCTAAATCTGGGTCGGCTCCACGGAGATGTCGTCCCCGGCCGCCGGACGGGCCGCTGACGCGACCAAGAGGACAAGGAAGCAACTTCGCGTGGGGCTCATCGCCGGTCCTCCCATGGCAGTGAGATGATTACGTCTATTCCTCAGGATGTCGGGGGATTGATGTGGGCACGACGAACCGGTCGCAAAAAGAGGAATGTGAAATCGAATTGTCCCTATCAATGACGCGGCTGTCAAGCAGGCGTCGGCACAAGGGCATGGTACATCCGGCCGGGGCGTCCTCGGCTCACGGAGGCCGACGGCGTCTCGGATCGCGAGTTTTACGGCGATTGAGCGCTAATCCGCCCCCGCGGCGGATTCGCCGGCGAGCCAGCCGGTGCTCCAGGCGGCCTGGAAGTTGTAGCCGCCGATGAGGCCGTCGAGGTCGAGGACCTCGCCCGCGAAGTAGAGGCCGGGGGCGAGGAGGCTTTGCATGGTCTTCGGGTCGACCTCGTCCAGCGCGACGCCCCCGCTGCAGACCTCGGCCTTCTCGAAGCCGAGCGTGCCGGCGATGGGCAGGGGGATGCCCTTGAGCGCGGCGACCAGCCGGACGCGCTCGGCGCGCGAGAGGTCCGGGCCCGTCCGCGAGCGCGGGATGGCGCAGTGGTCGAGGACGCACTCGGCCAGGCGGTGGGGGAGGTCGGCCGAGAGGATCGTGGCGACGGCCGCCTTGCCGCGGCGGGTCGCGGCCTGGAGCCGTCGATCGAGTTCCTCGCGGGGGACGTCGGGGTGGAAGTCGATCCGGAGTTCCAGCCGGTCGGCCTCGCCGCGGCGGGCCTCGGCGCGGCTGACGTCCAGGATCGCGGGGCCGCTCAGGCCGGTGTGCGTGAACAGGATCGCCTCTCGGCGACGGGCGAGCGTCGTCCCGGCGGCGTCGTGGACCGACGCGACCACGTCGGGCAGGCTCAGCCCCCGGAGCGTCGGCACCCATTCGGGGACGACCTTCAAGGGCACCAGCGCCGGGCGGACCTCGACGATCGAATGGCCCAGCGATCGCGCGATCGCGTAGCCGTCCCCCGTCGTGCCGCAGCCGGGGAACGACCGGCCGCCGACCGCCAGCACGACCCGACGCGCCCGGATCGGGCCGTCCGGGAGGTCGATCCGGAAGCCTTCGCCGTCTCGCGTGATCGACCTCGCCGGGGCGAGGTAGCGGACCTCGGCGCCGGACCGGCCGAGCCGGCGGGTCAGGGCGGAAAGGATGTCGACGGCCGTGTCGGAGAGGGGGAAGACCTTGCCGTTGGCCTCGACCTTGAGCGGAACACCCTCGTCCTCGAACAGCCGGACCGAGCGGTCGACGTCCAGCTTCCGCAGCGAGGGGCCGAGGAACGGGCCGCCGGGGCCGAAGGCGTCCTGGATCGCCCGCGCGCCGCGCATTAGCTTGGGGTCGAAGCCCGGGTCGACGGGGCCGGTGATCGACTCCAGCCGTCGCAGGCCGCGCGCGTTGGTGACGTTGCAGCGGGTGCCGCCGGAGATCAGGATCTTCACGCCCGGCTTGCGGTTCTTCTCCAGCAGCACGACGCGCGCGCCCAGTTCGGCCGCCCGCGCCGCGGCGACGAGCCCGGCCGCGCCGGCGCCCAGGACGGCCACGTCGTGAGGATCGGCGGTGGGGTCGCTCATCGCGGTCGCTTCGGCGGGGCTTCGGCCTGGCGGTGGGCGCGGAGGGCTTCCAGCGTCCGGGCCATGTCCGGGGGGAGGGGGGCGACGAGTTCCAGCGGTTGCTCCGTGATCGGGTGGGTGAACCGCAACTTGTGGGCGTGGAGCGCCTGGCGCTCGATCAGGACGCCGGCCGGGTCGTCGGGCTGGGCGCCGGGGACTTCCAGGTCGGCCAGGGTCAGGCGGTCGCGGCCAGAGTAGGGCTTGTCGGCGATGATGGGCGTGCCGAGGCTGTGCATGTGGACGCGGATCTGGTGGGTGCGCCCGGTCTTCGGCTCGCAGCGCACCAGGGCGTAGCCCCGGAACCGCTCCAGGACCTCGTAGAAGGTCACGGCCTCGCGGCCGCCGTCGACGGGCTCGCGCACGGCCATCTTCTCGCGGACGATGGGGTGGTAGCCGATGGGCTTCTCGATGTAATCGCTGTCGCGGTCGGGCGCGCCGTAGACGATCGCCCGGTATTCCTTGTGGACCTGGCGGTGCTCGAACTGGAGGCCCAGCCGGCGGTGGGCGAGGTCGTCCTTGACCACGATGATCAGGCCGGAGGTGTCGCGGTCCAGGCGGTGGACGATCCCCGGGCGGTCCTCGCCGGCGACGGTCGAGAGCTTGTCGTAGTGGAACTGGATGGCGTTGGCCAGCGTCCCCCCCCAGTTGCCGCGCGAGGGGTGCGTCACCATGGCGGCCGGCTTGTTCACGACCGTCAGGTACTCGTCCTCATGGACGACCTCGATCGGGATGTCCTCGGGCTTCGGGGTCGGGTCGTGCAGCGGCGGCAGGGAGATGCGGATCCTGTCGCCGGAGCGGATCTTGGTCGATGCCCGCGCCTGGCGGCCGTTGACCTCGACGGCGCCGGCCTCGATGACCTTCTGGAGCACGCTCCGCGAGTAGTCGATGAACCGGCTCGCCAGGTATGCGTCCAGCCGCCTCCCGTCGGTGCGCGGCCTGACCTCGAACTCCTGGGGCGTCTCCGAAAGCGGCGTCTCCGACATGACCGGGCCGTGGGGTAAAGGGGGGAGGGGGGCGGATTAAAACCGTGGATCGAGCGAAGTAACCCTTCTCCCCTCGTGGGAGAAGGTGCCCCGGAGGGGCGGATGAGGGGGGCGTGACCGGGGTGCTGGGCCGTCCCCCTCATCCGGCCTTCGGCCACCTTCTCCCACCAGGGGAGAAGGGACGTCGTCGAGGGCGATCGGTGGGGGCCAGGCCCAGGGAACCGTTGTTAATAATCCGTGACCGCTCCCTCGCTGGCCGAGACGACCTGGCGGGCGTACTTGCGGAGCACGCCGCGGTATCGCATCGGCGGCGGCGTCCAGGCCGCGAGGCGCTGGGCGATCTCCTCGTCCGGGAGCTTGACGGAGAGTTCCTGGCGATCGGCGTCGATGGTGATGATGTCCCCCTCGCGCAGCGCCGCGAGCGGGCCGCCGACCTGGGCCTCGGGGCAGACGTGGCCCACGACCAGGCCGTGCGTGCCGCCGGAGAAGCGGCCGTCGGTGATGAGCCCCACCGACTCGCCGAGCCCTTCGCCGACCAGCGCGGCCGTGGGGGCCAGCATCTCGCGCATCCCGGGGCCCCCGCGCGGGCCCTCGTAGCGGATGACCACCACGTCGCCGGCCTTGATCCGCTTGGCGAGGATCGCGGCGAGGCAGTCCTCCTCCGAGTCGAAGATCCGCGCCGGGCCGGTGATCGAGGGATGTTCCAGCCCCGACACCTTGGCGACCGCCCCCTCGGGGGCGAGGTTCCCCTTGAGGATCACGAGCGGCCCCGAAGCCCGCAGCGGGTCGGCGGGGCGGCGGATGATCGGGTTACCCTTCGCGATCGGCTCGAAATCGGCCAGGTTCTCGGCCAGGGTCTTGCCGGTGACGGTGAGGCAGTCGCCGTGGAGCAGCCCCTCGTCGAGGAGCATCCGCATCACCGCCGCCGTGCCGCCGATCTCGGAGAGGTCCGCCATCACGTACTGGCCCGACGGCTTCAGGTCGGCCAGGTGGGGGACGCGCTTGCTCAGGCGGTCGAAGTCGTCGAGCGAGAGCGGGACTTCCAGGGCCTTCGCCATCGCGATCAGGTGGAGCACGGCGTTGGTGGAGCCCCCCAGCGCCATGACGACGGTGATGGCGTTCTCGAACGCTCGCGGCGTCATGATCCGGCGCGGGGTGATGCCGCGCTCGATCAGGGCCAGGACCGCCCGGCCCGCCGCCTCGCAGTCGTCCCCCTTCGCGGCGCCGACGGCCGGGTGCGAGGCCGAGTTCGGCAGGCTCATGCCCAGCGCCTCGATCGCGGTGGACATCGTGTTGGCGGTGTACATGCCGCCGCAGGAGCCCGCGCCGGGGCAGGCGTGGGCCTCGATGGCGTGGAAGACCTCCTTCGAAATCTTGCCGGCGCAGACCTGGCCGACCGACTCGAAGACGCTGACGATGTCGAGCTTCCGTTCCTGATGGGCGCCGGGGAGGATCGTCCCGCCGTAGACGAAGACGCTGGGGATGTCGAGCCGGCCGATCGCGATCATGCAGCCGGGCATGTTCTTGTCGCAACCGCCGACGGCGACGAGGCCGTCGAACGCCTGGGCGTTGGAGACGACCTCGATCGAATCGGCGATGACCTCGCGGGAGACGAGGGAGTATTTCATCCCCTCGGTCCCCATCGAGATGCCGTCGCTCACGGTGATCGTGCCGAAGATCTGCGCCTTGCCGCCGTTCGACTCCACCCCCAGCTTGGCGCGACGCGCGAGGACGTCGATGTGCGCGTTGCAGGGGGTGATCTCGCTCCAGGTGCTGGCGACGCCGACGATCGGCTTGTCGAAGTCCTCGTCGGAGAAGCCGACCGCGCGGAGCATCGCCCGGTTCGGCGCGCGGGAGTCCCCCGCGGTGATGCGCCGACTGCGGGCGTTCAGGGGGGGCGTCGCCATGGGGTTGCTCTCGCGAGATGAGGCCGATTCGGCGGTCGTTGGGCGTGGGAGATGGCCGGGCGAGCGTGGCCTCCTCCCTTGGTGGGAGAAGGACGCCCGGCGTCGGCTCGCTCGGGCGGATCACGTCTCGACCGGCGGGCCCTTCGAAAATCGACGGCCCCCGTCGCTAGACCCTCACGCTTGCGGGGTTTCCTCGGCCTTGGGCGCTTCCTCGGCCGCCGGCGCGTCGGGCTCGGCCTTGGGCTCCTCGACGGCGGGCGCGGCCTCCTCGGCCTTGGGCGCTTCCTCGCCGGCGGGCGCGGCCTCTTCCGCTTCCGCCTTGGGCTCCTCGGTCACGGGCGAAGGAGGGGGGGGCGGGATGAGGGAGGAGGCGGGGGAGGCGGAGTCGGTGGGGGCGGGGATGACGTCGGGGAAGTCGAGCGTCTCGGTGCCGAGCGGCGGGAGGCTCACCTTGGACGGCTTGAAGGCGTAGAGCTGGGTGTAGAACTCGGCGGCCTCGGGCTTCTGGAGCGCCTCGGCCAGATCCTTGGCCTCGGCGGCCTCGGCGGAATCGGGCCAGGTGGAGGCGACGAGCTTGTATTGCTCGACGGCCTTCGGCAGCTCGTTGCGGGCCTCGAGGCAGCGGGCCAGGCCGAAGGCGGCGGCGAGGGCCACCGGGGAGTCCTTGGGCTCGGACGCGACGAGCTGCTCGTAGATGTCGGCCGACTTCTTGAGGGTCTGGAGCGCGGCGTCCGAATTGCTCGGGAGGTCGGAGACGCCGGACTGGTAGAGCTGCGCGGCGGCTTCCAGCCGGGCCCAGCTCGCGGCCGGGGATTCGGGGTTGGCCTTGGCGACCTCCAGCTTGTCGTCGGCGCTGCGGGCGGCGTCGAGGCTGTTCCAGGCCTCGGAGGACGCGGCCCCCCCGCCGGACGCCAGGTTGTACAGGATCACGACGGCCAGGATCGCGACGGCCCCGCCGATCACCGCGCCCCAGAGCTTCACCGGCTCCTTCATGGCGCGGTGGACCCAGCGCCCCAGGACCGTCATGTCCTGCTCGGGGTCGTGGATCACCGTCGGGGTCGGATGCTGGTATTGATGGCGGCCCGGGGCGGGCGTGCCGGGGGCGTGCTGCGGGGTCGGGTCGTTCTTCATCCTAGATCCACCTTGCGCCTTCCTCGCGTTCCCCCGCGAGACGGTCTCCATCGTCCGGACCATAAACTAAACAGGATGTTAGTGTTTCGGGCGAGGGGCGGTCAAGCGCGGTACGGCCGAAGTCGCCCGTCGGCTCAGAACAGCCGTCGCAACGAGTCCTGGATCGAGGGGATCGTCAACGCGACGCCGGCCGCGACCAGCGCGGCGCCGACGAGCGTCAGCGGCCGGACCGGCTCGCGCAGCACCAGGAAGCCCAGGGCCATCGCGACGAGGAAGCTCAGCTTGTCGATCGGCGCGACCCCGGAGATCGGCCCGTGCTTCAGCGCCGCGAAGTAGAACAGCCACGACGCCCCCGTCGCCAGCCCGGAGCCGACGAGCGCCAACCAGTCTCGCGGGGCGAGCGAACGCGTCTCCCGCGCCTCTCCCGTGGCCAGGACGATCGCCGCGGCGAACCCCACGACCACGACCGTCCGGATCAGGGTCGCCAGGTTCGAGGGGACGTCGGCCACGCCGATCTTCGCGAGCAGGGCCGTCAGCCCCGCGAACAGGGCGGAAAGCAGGGCGTAGTGCACGTAAGTCATGGGCGACGGGCTCCCGGGCTTCTGGTTAGAATGACGACCGACGACCACACACAGGGGACATGCCAACGATGGAAACTTCCGCCGAGACGACGGCCGTCCTCCTCATCGCCCACGGCAGCCGGCGAGAGGCGGCCAATCTGGACCTCCGAGACCTGGCCGCGCGCCTGGAGGCGGCCGGGCCCCGGCCGATCGTCGAGCCGAGCTTCCTGGAACTGGCCGAGCCCGATATCCCGGCCGGGGCCGCCGCCTGCGTGGCGCGCGGGGCGGGGCGGGTGCTGATGATCCCCTATTTCCTCTCCGACGGCGTCCACCTGTACCGTGACCTGGTCGCCGCGCGCGACGACCTGTCGGCGCGACACCCCGGCGTCGAGTTCGCGCTCGGCCCGCCGCTGGGCCCCCACCCGCTGCTCGACCGGCTGGTCGCCGCCCGGGTGGAGGAGGTCGACCGCGGCGGCGGGATCGCGGCCGACCCGGCCGGTCGGGGCGGAACGCGCGGGGATTCGGGCGCGGTTGACGACTTTTGAGGAAAGGGATAGAACTCGCCCCGCCGATCTACTCCAAGGAGGGAGACGCCACCTCGAGTGCATTTCGCACGCGCACGCCCACGGGCGTGGTCGCATCGGGCGTCGAAGGAGTGACGAACAATGGCCCTTCCCTACGAACCGGCGGGGGTTCCCGCGCTCAACCTGCGCGCCCAGTATCACGCCATCCGCGACGAGATCGAGCCCGTCGTCCGCGAGGTCATGGAGACCCAGGGCTTCGTCATGGGCCCGGAGGTCGCCGGCCTGGAGGCCGAGATCGCCGAGTACTGCGGCGCGGGCCACGCCATCGGCTGCGCGTCCGGCACCGACGCCCTGCTGCTGCCGCTGATGGCGATCGACCTGGGGCCCGGCGACGAGGTGATCACCACCCCCTACACGTTCTTCGCCACCGGCGGCTCGATCTGGCGCGCCGGCGCCCGGCCCGTCTTCGTCGACATCGAGCCGGACACGTTCAACATCGACCCGGGCGCGATCGAGGCCGCCATCACCGAGCGGACCAAGGCGATCATCCCGGTCCACCTGTACGGCCAGACCGCCGACATGGACCCGATCCGCGAGATCGCGGCGAGTCGCGGGCTGATGGTCCTGGAGGACGCCGCCCAGGCGATCGGCGCCGCGTACCACGGCCGCCGCGCGGGGACGCTCGGGACGGCCGCCGCGTTCAGCTTCTATCCGTCGAAGAACCTCGGCGGCTTCGGCGACGGCGGCATGATCGCCACCGACGACCCGGTCCTCGCCCGCCGCCTCGCCCGCCTGCGGGTCCACGGCATGGAGCCGAAGTACCACCACCACGAGGTCGGCCTGAACTCGCGCCTCGACGCGCTCCAGGCGGCCATCCTCCGGGTGAAGCTCCGCCATCTCGACGCCTGGACCGCCGCCCGCCGCGAGGTCGCCGACCGCTACCGCGAGCTGTTCGCCTCGCACGGCCTGGAGGAGATGGTCCAGCTCCCCATCGAGCGGCCCGGCAACTTCCACGTCTACAACCAGTTCGTGGTCCGCGTCCCGGGGGCGATCCGCGACGACATGCGGCAATACCTCACCGACCGCAAGATCGGCACCGAGATCTACTACCCGATCCCGCTGCACCTCCAGCCCTGCTTCGCCTCGCTGGGCTACCGGCCGGGCGACTTCCCCCGGACCGAGGCCGCCGCCCGCGAGACTATCGCCCTGCCGATCTACCCCGAGCTGGCCGAGGCCGAGCAGCGGTACGTCGTGGGGGCGATGCACCAGTTCCTCCACGAGCGGGCCCACCCGTCGCTCTCCACCGACCGCGCCGCCTGACCCGCGGGCGATCGGGCCGGGATTCGAAACAAGAAGGGCCCGGGGGGAGGCCGACGCGGCTCCCCCCGGGCCCTCCCTCGATCCGGGTGATCGGCCCGGGCGACGCTCATCCGGCGGCGAGCAGGTGCCCGCGCATCTCATAGAGGCGTTCCAGGCCGTCGCGGTGGAGCCGGCACATCGTCGCCTTGGAGCAGCCGTCCAGCTCGGCGGCCTCCTCCTGCGTCCTGCCCTCCAGGTAGATGCGGCGGAACGCGGCGGCCTGGCGGGGGGAGAGCCGGCCGAGGCAGAAGGCCACGTCTTCCTCGGTCTCCATCTCGATGCCCACGGGCTCGTCGGCCGTGGCGCCGTAGAGCTGGCCGCGCGACTCGGAGCCCGGCGAGAGGGGCTCGAAGCGGGGGGCCAGGGAGAGGTCGCCGCGCCAGCCGCCGCAGAGGAAGTTCCGCCGGGCGTCGATCAGGGCGCCGCGGATGCGGTGGCGGGCGAAGGTGGAGAAGTCGACGCCCCGCGACTCGTCGAAGGCCTGCGCGGCCTCGACCAGGGCGAGGGCGGCCGCGGCGCGGAAGTCGTCGGCGCCGAACGCGAAGACCGTCGCCAGCCGCCGGGCCATCGACTTGGCCAGGGGCATGTATCGCGTCGCCAGGTCGCGCTGGGCGTCGGTCAGCGGGGGGCGGGGGGACGGGTTGCAGCGGGCGGGGATGTCGGCCCGCGCCTCGGCGTCGGCCGTGGGCCGGGTCGGGTTGCAGCGGGAGGGGAAGTCGGGGGCGGAACGGCGGCGGTCGGCGGCGGCGGTCGGGGTGGAATCGGTGCTCATCGTGGAGTCCCTCGCTCGATCCGGCGCGTCTTCGGCGTCGGCCGGGCCCCCAATTCCATCGGGGGTGGATCGAGCAATCCGAGGTTCGGGGGTGGGGTGGAACGCTTCGATCACCTCGCGTCAGCCGCCGACGGCACGTCGGACGGCGTGCCTGGCGTCCCATTCGCGGGTCAGTCCTTCCGCCGAGGCCGCGTCGACGCGGGCCGCGGCGACGCAGGCGGCGCGCCTGGCCAGGAGCCGGTCGAGGTGGGCCTCGACCACGGCGCGGGCGGCCGAGGTCTTCGCCAGGCGGCCTCGGGCCGCGGCGATGCCGGCCTCAAGGGCGTCCAGCTCCGCGAGCCGTCGCTCGTTGCGGCTCCAGACCCCCGCCAGCCGGTCGGCCAGCTCGAACGGGGTGGGACGGTCGTGGTCCATCGCGCCGCGGCGGGAGGTCGCGGGGATCGGGACGAAGCGGGAGGTCTCGGAGCGCTCCGACGCAGGTCGTCGCGCCGGCAGGATCGTCGATGTCGTGGTGTTCATCCAGACGCTCTCGGGGATTTGAAGACGCTCGCACGCGGCATTGCGGCGAGGCTCGGTTGAGGGTCGATTCCCGGTCGCGGGAAAGGTCGCTCAGGTTTCCCGGATTAGAAAAATTGATCGGCTGCATGCATTGATGTTTGCGGGAATCATTCGCTGCTTTTATCCCGCCGATGCAATTTACGCTCTCGCCATATTAGGGTCAATGGGTGGCCGGAAAAATTTCCCAAATCGTATTCTCCTTCCGTGCCGCGACATCTTATGCGATCTTCCAGGGCGGCCGAGAACGCCCTCGCGAGAATCCCTGACGCGGGGGGAGGGGGGTGCGTTGGAGGAGGGGCGAATGGCACCGGAGGACGCGTCGGGGTGGCTGGCCGGGGTCCGCGAGCGGCTGCTGGCCTGGTTCGACGTCGAGAAGCGTCCGCTCCCCTGGCGGGCGGATCGCGACCCGTATCGGATCCTGGTCTCGGAGATGATGCTCGTCCAGACGACGGTCGCGGCGGTCGTCTCCTACTTTGACCGCTTCGTCGCGGAGTTTCCCGACCTTGCAAGCCTGGCCGCGGCCGACGAGGAGCGCGTGCTGAAGGCTTGGGAAGGCCTGGGCTACTATCGACGCGCGCGCCAGCTCCACGCGGCGGCCCGCGCGATCGTGGCCGATCACGGCGGCGGGATGCCGAGGGACCCGGCCGCCGTCCGGGCCCTGCCGGGGGTGGGCCGATACATGGCCGGGGCGATCCTCTCCCAGGCGTTCGACCTCCCCGAGCCGATCGTGGAGGCCAACTCCAGGCGAGTGCTGGCCAGGCTGGTGGCGGAGCGGGGGGAGGTGACGACCGCGAAGCCCCTGGCGCGGCTCTGGGAGGTCGCGGGCCGTCTCGTCGCCGGGGAGCGGGCAGGGGACTTCAACCAGGCCCTGATGGAGCTGGGGGCCCTGGTCTGCGCCCCCCGCGAGCCCAGATGCCTGATCTGCCCGGTCGCCGAGTCGTGCGAGGCGCGGCGGCTGGGGCTCCAGGCGGAGATCCCCCGGCTCCCGGCCCGAACCGCCTCCCAGGAGGTGGCCGAGGCCTGCGCCGTGGTGGTCGACGCGGGGCGCGTCCTGATGGTGCGTCGCGCGGGGCCGGGGTTGTGGGCGGGATTCTGGGAGTTCCCCACTGTCCACCTGGTGGGGCCCGACCCGGCGGGCAGGGGGGGGCTCGGCCCTTCCATCGACCTGGAGCGGGGGGTGGAGAGGCTGACGGGGGTCGAGATCGTCGTCGGGAGCCTCGTGCATTCCTTGAGTTACGGCGTCACCCGCTACCGCGTGCGGCTCGACGCCCACGCGGCGACGCCCCGGCCTCGTCCGGGAGGGGCCGAGCTTGTCCCCGGATCCGGGATGTCGGCGGCGGCCTGGGTGGAGCCGGGGGGGCTCCGGGAGTTGACGATGAGCGCGGCCGGCCGTCGGCTCGTCGCGGCGATCCGGTCGGACCCCGCGGCCTGGGGGCTCCCCGAGTGACGGCGGGGCCCGCGCGATCCTCCCCGCCGGGAGGACCGCCCGGCGCGCCCGCCGGGATCGTCGTCCGGACTTGCTTGGACGGTGGCCGTGATCTAGAATGTGCTTGGCCAGGGAAGGCCCGCCCGGTGGCGGCCGCGGACGTGGGGCTCGCGAGAGGCCCCTTCGGGCTCGCGACGCTCTCTTTTCTTCTCCAGGACCATCAAGACCTGCGGTCGACGGCGGATCGCGAGGCTCGCGGGCAAGCCGCCCCCCTCGCGTCGCCCGGACCCCGCCCGATCGGGGCGGTCGCGGCGGGATCCCTTCTCAAGGGACGAAAGGGCTTGGCATGCCGTCAGGTAAGGACGTCACGGGCGGGGGTTCCGGGGGCGGGAAGCGCGGCGGCGGGGGCGTGACCTCCGGATCCGCCGGCGCGAAGAAGAACGCCTACTGCTCCTTCTGCCGCAAGAGCTACCGCGACGTCGGACCGCTCGTCGAAGGCCCCGGCGACGTCTACATCTGCGGGGAATGCATCGAGCTCTGCCAGTCGATCCTCGACCGCGAGCGGCGGCGGAGGGGTGTCCCCAAGACCCTCTTCACCGACATCCCCACCCCGCGCGAGATCAAGGAGCAGCTCGACTCCTACGTCATCGGCCAGGAGCGGGCGAAGCGGGTCCTCTCCGTCGCGCTGCACAACCATTACAAGCGGCTGGTCCACGGCGACGACCCCGAGCAGGACGTCGAGCTGGACAAGTCCAACATCCTCCTCGTCGGCCCGACCGGCAGCGGCAAGACCCTGCTGGCCCGGACGCTGGCGCGGATCCTCAACGTCCCGTTCGCGATCGGCGACGCCACCACGCTGACCGAGGCCGGCTACGTCGGCGAGGACGTCGAGAACATCCTCCTGAAGCTCCTGCACGCCGCCGACTTCGACCTGGAAGCCGCCCAGCGCGGGATCATCTACATCGACGAGATCGACAAGATCGGCAAGACGACGCACAACGTCTCGATCACCCGCGACGTCTCGGGCGAGGGGGTCCAGCAGGCGCTCCTGAAGATGCTGGAGGGGACGGTCGCCAACGTGCCGCCGCAGGGGGGCCGCAAGCACCCCGAGCAGCAGTACATCCAGATGGACACCAGCAACATCCTGTTCATCTGCGGCGGGACGTTCGTCGGCCTGGAGCACATCATCGCCAAGCGGGTCGGCCGCAAGACGATCGGCTTCGGCAGCCAGACCCAGACCGAGCAGCACACCGACCTGGGGGACCTCCTCTCCCGGGCGACCTCGGACGACCTGCTGGAATTCGGGCTGATCCCCGAATTCATCGGCCGCCTGCCGGTCCTCTGCCCGCTCATGCCGCTGGACGAGCAGACCCTCGTCAAGATCATGACCGAGCCCCGCAACGCCCTGGTCAAGCAGTACAAGCGATTCTTCGAGATGGAGGGCGCCGACGTCGAGTTCACCGACGACGCCCTCGCCGAGGTCGCCAGGATGGCCAAGGCGAAGGACACCGGCGCCCGCGGCCTCCGCTCGATCGTCGAGGAGATCATGCTCGACGTGATGTACGAGCTCCCCGACCGCGTCGCCAAGGACAAGGGCAAGTACGTCGTCACCCCCGAGGTCGTCCGCAAGGAAAAGGGCCTCTTCGACGCCCCTCCTATCCCGCTTTCCAAGGCCGAGCGCAAGAAGGAAAGCGCCTGAGCCCCGCTCGCCGTAAGTCTTGATAGGCCAAGCCCCACCCGTGGACGCCGAGACGGCCCCCGTCGTCCGGCGTCCTCTTCCTGTCCAGCGATTGTCGAATTTTTTTCGGCCGCGCCAGTTCCCAAACAAGGCCAACGCCGATAAGATTCCACGGTCTGACTCGCCTCGAAGATGGCGGCGAGTCCTGCCCACCCCGCCGGGTCGATCCCGACGCGGCGCTCGTTGATTGAGTCGACCGGACGCGGCGGACGCCCGCGCAGGTCTCGGCCCAGGATTTGCGAATGCACGACCCGGTGGCGTGTCGTCTCGAATCCACCCGAGGGCGGCTGGAGCCACAACGATGAGTACTCTCGATCCGAACGGCGTCTCTCGCGTGTTGATCGTCGAGGACAACCGCGACACCGCCGACACGACCGCCATGCTCCTGAGGATGCACGGCTACGACGTGGCCGTTGCCTATGATGGCAGGACGGCCCTCCAGACCGCCAAGGGCTATGACCCGGACGTGGTCCTCCTCGATCTCTCCCTGCCCGACATCGACGGCTACGCCGTGGCCGACGGCCTGCGCCGCGGCGGCCTCGACCGGGCCTCGCTCGTCGCCGTCTCCGGCTATGCCCCCGAGGACGACTGGGACGGCGCGCGGTTCGACGGGCACCTGCTCAAGCCGGTCATGAACGACGCGCTGGTCGACCTTCTCTCGCGGATGCGGGTCGCGCCGTCCCGCGCCGGCTGAGCGTCGTCCGGTCACCAGGCGACGACGAGGTCGCTCACCTCCAACTCGTTGGAGTCCGTCCGACTGTTCAGGCCGAGGCCGATCCGTCGGACCGAGCCCCGGTCGAGCTTGCCGTCGGGGTCGGGCGCGTTGGCCCCGCTGGGCACCAGGGCGTCGAAATCCACCCGGGCGACGTGCCATTCGCCGTCGGCCGGGATCAGGCTCAGCCCGTTGATGTAGCCGACGTCCGAATCCCCCTCCCAGAGGAAGACCCGCGCGTCGGCCGGCTGCCGGCAGCGGGCGCGGATCAGCAGGCCCCGGGCCTCGGAGAGGTCGACCGAGTCCGGGAGGCGGAAGTGGGGGTAGGCCCAGCGGTCGGCCCCGGGGGCGTGCCTCACGCCCAGCTTCCAGCCGTCGGGGCCGGTCTCGATCGTCATCTCCCCGCCGGCCCCGATGTTGGGGGTCCATCGGGAGCGGTCGTCGATCGGCAGCCGGGCGTGGCGGGGCAGGCGGGCGACCGCCGCCTCGAGGCTCGGCTCGCCGAGGAGCGTGAACGCCAGCCGGTCGCGGACGCCGGCGGGGCCGCGGGCCTCGAGCCGGATCCGGATCGGGGCGAAGTCGGCGGGCGGTTCCGCCAGGTTGAGCGTCCAGGATGCCTCCACGACCGATCGCGGGGCCGCCTCCACTCGGAGCGGGGTCAAGTCGCCGGCCTGGCCCTCGGGCTCCACGGCGATCGAGAGTTCCAGCGCCTCGGCCGAGTCGCCGAGGTTGAAGACCTCCACGACGATCGGCGTGGCGCCGGGGCCCGCCTTCTTGAGCCGATAGCCACCGGCGCCGGGGATGACGACGGCCGGGTCGAATCGGTGACGCAGGACGACCGGCGAGGGCTCGGCCTTCGGGACGTCGCGGCCCGGATGCAGGGCCATCGCGCGGGTGTCCGCGTCGAGCCTCGGGGCGATCGTCGCGCGATCGAACCAGGCATAGGCCAGACCGTCGGTCAGGACGAGGCGGCCGTCGCGCGTCGCCGTCGCGCGGCCGTCGGCCCCCTCGACCCGGAGCGGCGGCGCGCCGAGGTCGATCGGCCGCTCCAGCTCGGCCCCGTTCGTCGTCGAGTGGACCACGACGACCGCCCTCGCGTCGTCGCCGAACACTCGCGCCCGCGCGACGCGGGGGTCGTCGTGGCGGAGGTCGCCCAGGTAGCGTAGCCCCGCGAGCGCCCGGATCGCCTGGGCGTAGGCGGCCATGCTCCGCGTCGGCGTGGCGCGGCGGTCCATCATGCCGAAGTTGTTCGAGTTCTCCTCGTAGTACGGGTACACGAACGAGAAATACCGCTCCACGCCGCAGGCCCGCGCCTCCACGGCCTTCATGACGATCTGCGAGGCGCTGGCGATATCCTGGTCGACCGGGGGGCGATCCGGGCCCTTCCGCCACGGCCAGCCGCATTCGGTGATCCAGAGGGGCATGTCCCCCTTGCCGGCGGCCCGGAGCCAGCCGCGGTAGCGGGCGATCAGGCCCTCGAAGGCCGTCGCGGGGCCGTAGTCGTGGAAGCTGAAGGCGTCGAGGCGGTCGAGCAGGCCGCTCTCGGCGCAAGCGGACATGAACTCGGGCTCGAAGTGGGCCATCACGCCGCCGACGATCGGCGCCCGCGTGGGTGTCCTTCGCACGCCGTGGGCGACGGCCTTGGCGTAGGCGGAGTACTGGTCGCCGGGCATGTCGCCGCCGAAGGAGATATCGGGCTCGTTCCACGGCTCGACGGCCCCCCAGCCCGCCCCCCAACGCCGGGCGATCGCGCCCCAGGAGTCGGCCGTGGCGACGAGGTCGCGGGGGTACTTGGCGACCCGCCCGGCCCAGGCGGGGGAGTCGTGCGCCATCTCCAGGATGGGGACGCCCGCGGCGCGGTAGGACGCCCGCAGCTCGTCATACCGACGGTCGGCCCGCCAATCCCAGCGGTCGGCGGCGGGCTGGATCGCGCCCCAGTTGACGCGCTCCCGGATCATGGACAGCCCGGTCGATCGGGCCAGGGCGATCAACTCGTCGCGGGTCGCGTCGTCGTCGACCAGCCAGGACATGGCCGCGTCGATGGCGAAGAACGGGTCGGGGGGGCCCTCCGCCCTCGGCAGCGACAGCACCCCGAAGCGCTGGGATGTCGCGGGGAATTCGATCTCGTGATAGCCCCGCGGGAACGACCGCTCGACCCGGACGACCCCCGCGCGGATCTGGGCCTTCCCCCGGGCCTCCTCCTCGCCGTGGTAGCCGCGCGCGACGTAATCGAGCGGGCTCGCGTCGGCCCCCTCGCGCCGCCATTCCAGGACCGCCGGTCGATCGGGGAGGACGTGGAACGCGCGGGCGGAAACGGGCGTCAGGGGGGCGTCGGCCGAGGAGGCCAGGAGGGCGGCCGAGAGCAACAGCAGGGTGTTCATCGCAATCATCTCGCGGGCGGGCCCCCGCGACGGGATGTCGCGGGGGGGAGGGGCGAACGAGGCGCATCGTAAGCCCGCCCGACGGCGCGAGCAACCCCCTCGACCCGGCCGGAGGGCTCGCTCTCAGGGGATCTCCAGCACGATTTTGCCGAACTGCGCGGCCTCGTCCATGTGGCGGTGGGCCTCCGAGGCGTTCGACAGCGGGAAGACGCGGTCGACGACGGGGCGGAGGCCGCCGTTGGCGAAGAGGGTGAGCATGGCGGCGAAGTCGGCCGGCGAGCCCATCGTGGTGCCCAGCAGGTTGAGCTGCTTCCAGAAGATCCGCCGCGTGGCGACCTGCGGGACCGGCCCGGTCGTCGCGCCGAAGGTGACCATCCGGCCGCCGGGGTTCAGCAGGTCGATGCACTGGTCATAGGTCTGGCCGCCGACGCCGTCGACGACGACGTCGACGCCGCCGTCGCCCAGCTCGCGGACCTTGTCGGCCCACTTCTCGTCCCGGTAGTTGACGCCGCCGTCGGCACCGAGGGCCTTCGCGCGTTCGAGCTTCTCGTCCGAGCCGGACGTGACGAGGACCCTCGCCCCCAGCTTCCTCGCGAACAGCAACGCGAAGGTCGCCACGCCGCCGCCGATGCCGGGGATCAGGACCGTCTCGCCGGCCTTCACCGCCGCGCGGGGCACGAGCGCCCGATAGGCCGTCAGCCCGGCGAGGGGGACCGCGGCGGCTTCTTGCCAGCTAAGGCCGGCCGGCCTGGGATGGACGTTCGCGGCCGGGACCTTCACATACTGCGCGTAGGTGCCGTGGTCGGGCAGGCCCAGGATGCGGAAGTCCGGGCCGAAGAAGCGCTCGTCGTCGCCCCAATCGAGGCTGGGGTTGATGACGACCTCGCGGCCGACGAGCGCCTCGTCGGCCCCCTCGCCGACGGCCTCCACCACCCCCGCGCCGTCGGAGCCGAGGATCGCCGGCAGCTTGATGCCCGCGTACTGGCCGGTGCGGATCCAGACGTCGCGATGGTTCAGCGCCGCGGCCTTCAGCCGCACGAGGGCCTCGCCCGGCCCCGGGGTCGGGTCCGGGACGTCCTCCGCCCTCAGCATTTCGGGGCCGCCCGGGTCGCGGAGCAAGATCGCCTTCATGATGCTGTCTCCCTGGGACCAAAAGGCCCGCCGAGATGACGGCCGGGCGTCCGGGTATCCTATTTCCCCGGCGAGCCCGGTCAAGCGTCGACCGGCCGCCGGACCTCCTCGCTCCGCCCCCCACGCCGAGCGGCGACCGGTCCGCGGGTTGGGTTCGTTCGCGCGCCGACGTTTCGCGCGTGTTTGGCGTAAGCCATTATGGGGATTGATATTGCGGAGGAATCGAGTTGGCTTCGTTCGTCGTGTTCGAAGTGGTTTTTCGCCCCACGCCGAGCCCGACGGGCGTTACACGCGCGCCCCCCTCTCCCGCCGGGGGAGTCTTGTTAATTTGTCCACTGGATGGCACGGATTCTTGGCCGGTAAATGGCATCCGAGAGCGGGGCGGCAGGGCTTGGTCGCGCATCCAATCCCTGGTGCTCTCGGAAAGCGGTTTAGCAGTGAGCGGGTGACTCACGTTTCCTCAGAACGGCCACCAGCCTTTCGTGGTGGGATCGAGGTTCGCCGCGGCGTCGGTCCAGTTCTTGTACTGGTCGCCGAGGTACTTGCCGGCGGAGTTCCACATCCGCAGCGACGATTCAACTCCGTTGGTGAACCTCTTCTCGACCCAGTTGCCGGCGGTGCTGATGTACGCATCGAGCGTGCGCACACCGCCTCTCGTGAACCGCTCCAGGTTCGTGACCACCCCCGACGAGTTCCAGGCGGCCCACTCGTACAATTGCGAGCCGCTGCCGCCGAAGTAGATCCACTGGCTGACGACCTTGCCGGCGGCGTCGAGCCTCTGGGAGACCCACTGGCCGGAGCCGTTGAGCCAGCGGTCGAACTCCTTCCTGCCGTTGGACAGGTACTCCTCGAAGTCGGTCAGCTTGTCGCCCGCCCAGGCCTTCCACTCCTTGAGCCGCGAGCCGCTGCCGCCGAAGTAGATCCACTGGCTGACGACCTTGCCGGCGGCGTCGAGCCTCTGGGAGACCCACTGGCCGGAGCCGTCGAGGAACTCATTCTGAATCTTCCTGCCGGCGGAATTCCAAACCTCGCGAACCTTCCGCACGCCGTCGGTGTAGGTCTCGCTGACGACGCCGTCGACCTTCGTCGTGTTGATCGTCCAGTCGCCCGGGGAGATCGAGGCCACCTCGGAGAAGTCGACCTTCTTGCCGCCGAAGTAGAGCCCACCACCCTTGGTCCCGAGGTTGATGCGAAGCGGCCCGAGGTCGACGTCGAGGCGGGATTCATCGACCCCCAGGATCAGCCCGCCGCCCACGTTCACGGGCCCGATCCCCCCGGCCTGCACGCTGACCGTGATCCCCTTGTGCGAGATCGACGCGCCGGCGCTCCCCAGGACCGTCCCGCCGAAGCCCACATCCAGGCCGTCCTTGCCGATGGTGATGTCGGCCCCGCCGATGCCGATGACGCTGATGGATCCGCGGAGGTTGCCATCCCGGATGTCGATCCCGATGTCCAGGACATCGCTGAAGTCGCCGGCGGGGTCCCGCACCGTGATGTAGCTGAACGCGGGCAAAGGCTCCGCGACGAACGGGGTGGTGACGACCGGCTTCCCGTCGAGCAGCCACCGCAGGTCCTTCTTGTATTCCTCGTCCGCGTACCACTCCGGGAGACGACTATGGCTGGCGAACGTGTCGTAATAGCCGACCCCCGGCACGGTCACGCGATGGTAGGCCGCGCCATTGATCGGGAGCGAATCGCGCACCAGCCCCAAGGGCAGGAACTGATAGCCATCATCGTACACGACGGCGTTATGGACGGTGTCCGAGATGACATTCGGGTACTGGTCGCCCATGGAGACCGCGGCCGTCGGATCCAGCATGATGTGCTGGAGGTTGCGCATCTTGCTGGGCCGGCCGAGGAGCCTTATGACCTCCTGGTTGAAGATGGCGCCCCGGCTGTGGCCGACGAAGACGACGTCCCACATGTTCGTCCTACGGCCCAGCCAATTCTGGATCCGCATTGCCAACGACTCGGCCTGCCGCGTGTTGGCCGCCTGCGAGTCCCAGCTGATGAACATCGTGTGGACCTGCGAGCCGGCGTTGGTGAGATCCCGATGGAGTGCTTCTTGAAGGTCTTCCTGCCACTGGTAGAGGGTTTGCCCGGCGCTGGCCGTCCCGACGCCTGTCTGGGCCGCCCCCTGCGTCAGGATGAGCAAGGTCGGGCGCCGCGTGTACGTCGACGCGGTCATCGCGGGGGCATCCGCGAGGAGTCGCTCGAGGCGGTTGTTGCTCGCCTCGACGCTCGTCGACCGATCGACGAGCCCGCCCTTGCGGGCCTCCTGGACGCCGAAGCGGACGAAGTGCTCGAAGGGCGAGCCGATGGCCCCGGCCTGGACCGCCCAGGCCACGTCCGAGTTGGTGGCCAGGTAATATTTCGCGTCGAAGAACTGACTGGGCCTGCGGTTCTCGTTCACGCCGTACTGGGCGAAGTGCTCGAGGGACGAGCCGATGGCCCCGGCCTGGACCGCCGAGGCCACGTCCGGGTTGGTCATCAGGTAGTAGCCCGCGTCGAAGAACCGTGCCAGCGTGGACGACGTGCCGCTGAGGACCAGGCGAGGTTCGAGCGGCTCGGCCCACGCGGCGACCTTGCCGCGACGTGATCGCTCGCGGGAGAGCCGGGCACGGCGAGCGGATCGCGAGTCGAACCAAGGGCCAGTTGCCTGTCGGCACCGTTCGGCGATCCAGTTTGTCACAAGCATCGTGGGCGTCCTGGTCACTCTAGGTGGTCGTTCGGTGGGTGCGAGTCGTCTCGGTGGATGACGGAGTCGGGACGAGGGCTGACCGCCGTGGTCAATAAGAAGGCCCCGCTGTGCCACGATGCACAGTCGTGCCACCATGGCCGAGGCTTCGGGCACCTCGCCGATACGTACCCGTTCACGCAAGGGTGATTGGCGTTAAGACGGATGTCAACACTGAATGTTGTGGATTGTAGATTGTTTTAGTGTCCAGGTTTAGCCAAGGAGTTCACGTTGGCTGTTAGAAGACCGAAAGATCTTGAGGCGTGGCGGCCTTGTAGGATTGTCCCGGAAACGGGCGCTAGCCCATGCCGCCAACCAGGTGCTTGATCTCTTGACGTCGCCGACGGCGGCGGTCTTCCCTAGGGAGATCGGACCTGACCACGGCCTGATACCGGGTACCGCCACTTCCCACGGGGAGCAGGCGCTCGGCTTCCAGGGCCCGCGCGCCGCGTGAGGGCGGCCGCGGAAGCATGTTGAGAAGCGTCACGACCCACATGCGGCCACTGGGGACTCGCCCGGTCGATCCGCCCCAGGACCGGTCCCAGCGGCTCGGCGTGAACGTCAAACACCGCGCGTTCGTCACGGCCGCGGCACACGCCGAACGCTAAATCGCCATTCGAGTGTCGTAGCCATGGCTGCAATGGATCTCCGCATGAGAGCATTACAAGGCGCTAATGGATTCACTACGGCGGGCGAAACATTTGCATGCGTGGTCCTGGGTTTCGCCGAGGAAATCGTGTCATACTCCTGACTCAACAGGGGATAGCCCGAGGGCCGGGCGATGGTCGTCGGCCGCTCGATATAACGGCGAGTTATGGTGCCCCGCGCCGACGGTGTCGTCGAACTCCGATGGGGGTCGGCCGTCGCTGGCGCGGCTGCCCTATCCGGTGGGGGAGGGGGGACGGGAGGGGGCCGTCCGGCTCGAGTCAATGCCGGACCAGGGATCGCCCCGAGGCGATGTCGTCTTTCGATCGTTACTGCTTCCGGGATGTCAAGGAGCACCGTCATCAATGCTCCTGTATGCTCAACGCCGGGGCCGGCGGGATTTCAGGAATCTCGATTTTTCGGGAGATTGATCGGCCTTCCCCGGGCCGCTACGCTGGAGGCATGGACGACATCGATCGACTCATGCAAGACGAGGACGAGCACCGCCGCGAGCGCGACGCCGCGGAGGCCGAGGCGCGCCGGCTGGAGTTAGAGCGCCTGGAGACGCTGCCGATCGAGGAGCGCATGGCGGCGCTGCTCCGGCGGATGGCCGAGTTCCAGGCCGAGTTGAACGACCTGCTCCCGCGCGTCGCCGCCATCGACCCGGACGCCCGGGACGACGGGCCGACGCCGGGCTGATCCGGGGCCGCGCCAGATCGGGAGGGGCGGATGGACCAACGGCGGGCGCCGACGGAATGCCCGAGGTGCGGCGGCGGCCCGCGAGTGGCCGAGATCCTCTACGGGCTGCCCGATTTCGAGGCGATCGAGGACGACCTGGCGGCGGGCCGGATCGTCCTCGGCGGCTGCTGCGTATGCGAGGGCGACCCCGAATGGGCCTGCGAGGATTGCGGCCATCGCTGGGGGGCCATCGGGTCCTTCGAACCGTCGGCCGAGGAAGTGGCCGACTGACTCGCGTCAGCCGCGCGTCCGGGGCCGCATGTTCTCGTCGAGGTCTTCGAGCAGGGCTTCGAGCCCGTCGAACTGGGCGACGGGGCGCGACGACGACGGCATGGGGATGACCGGCGCGCCGAGGTCGACGCTCTCGATGTAGGTGCCGGAATCGGCGACCGGGGGCGTCTCGACGCCGTATCGGGCGTCGATGCGGTCCTGGATCATGGAGACGGCGGTCACGATCTGCATCAGGCCGTCGTACTCGTCCCGCTCGGCCGGCTCCAGGCCGTCGTTCAGGAGCTTCTCGGCCAGCGCGTCGAGCCGGGCCTTCACCTCGTCGGGCGCGTAGAGGTTCGTGAAGACCTCGGCCGCGTCGGGCGTGAGCTGGTCGACGATCGAATCCAACAGCCGTTCGAGCAGGGTGGGGGCCGGTGTGTTCGCCATGCCTCGCATCATAGCCGGACGCCGCCCGAAGGGAATCCCGATTCGTCCCGCTCCCTCGCCGCCCGCTTCGCGGCCTCCTCGTCGCGGGCCATGCGCAGGCGTTCGAAGCGGTTCATCACGAGGACGAAGGCCGCGATGTAGGCCACGCCGACCGCGACCGCCAGGGTGGCCGGGGCCGGCAGACGGTCCCAGAGGCCGCTGAAGCCGGAGATCAGCACCAGCCCGAGGCCTCCCCAGGCGAGGATGAAGACGACCCCCGGCGAAGCCCGCCAGGAGATCCGCGGGACGACCTCGCCGTCCTTCGGCGTCGCGAGCGAGAAGCCCAGGGCGAGGGCCAGCAGGCCCGGGATCGCGAAGAGGGTCGACGGCTCGCCCGTCGCCCACGACGCGAGGGCCACCGCCGGGATCGAGGCCGCGGCCACCATCAGGTAGACCCGCAGCGAATCGCGGCGCGTCCGCAGCACCTCCCCCGGGTCGGGAGTCCGCTTCTCGGGGAGGCCGAACCGCGTCTTGTAGGCGAAGAGGTCCCAGCCGCGCTGGACGTCCGGCGGGATCGCCGCGCGCAGGCCGGCGACGATCGCCTCGCGGTCGGCCTTCTCGTACTCGTCGAGGCGGATCGACAGGCGAGAGGAGGCGTCGCGGATCTTCACGAGCCGGCCGGGGATCCAGCGCGCCCCCGTCGCGTCGGCGAGGTCCATCTCCGTCCGCTTCAGGACGCCCTGGCGGACGACGCGGCTCCCCCGGAATGACAGCGAGGAGCGGCGGTGGTCCAGGATCGTCCACGCGCACAACGCCGCCATGAAGAAGGGGACGGCCGACAGGGCGGCGAAGCCGGCGGGAGAGGGGATCGCGGGATCGTTCCCGGCGAGCCAGAGCGTCGCGCCTCCCCAGGCCAGGAAAAGCGGCGTGAGCCCGATCGCCGTGTACAGGTCGGACTTTCGCGGCCGAAACGTCGAGTCCATGGTCGTCCTCCCTCGCGCCCGCCCGACCGGCGATGCCGCGGCGCCGCGATGCCCATCATATCGAAGTTCGTCGCCGGAGGCCGATCATGCCGGCGCGATCGCGGGGCCCGCCGCTCCCTTGCTTCCGCTCCCCCGGCGCGGCTATGAAGTTGCATGACAAATGTTGTTCAGGCCGTCGCGGCCTGAGTCTGTCGGTTCATCGTCGTCGCGGGAACGAGGGGGCGTCTTCCATGAGGAATCGCGAGGATCGCGCGCGGGGCGGGTCGGTGGCCTTCCTGGCGCTGGCGGCGTGCGTGGCCGTGGTGGCGGGCGGGGCGCGGGCGGACGACGTGGCCGCGAGGTCGTGGGCGAACGTGGTCGAGGACGATCGCGCCATCAGGATCGAGACCGAGCAGCTCGAGGCGGTCATCCCCAAGAACAGCCCGAAGCAGTGGATGACCGGGATCGAGAAGGGGACGTTCCTCGACAAGGCCACCGGCTTTCGCGAGGTCGGCGACGGCCTGATGGTGATCGACTGGCTGATGGAGCCCGGCAGCGACGAGGAGTGGCCCGACGAGATCCTCGGGCAGGAGGGGCACGGCCTCCATCGCTACACCTGGTTCGCCAACGAGACCGACCCGGCCCGGCGCGACTACGCCCTGATGGCCCACGGCAGCAGCCATCGCAAGCGGATGGTCGAGGGGCCGCAGCTCTGCCACCGGATGAAGCCGGTCCGGCCCGAGGTCATCCGCGGCGACGACTACGTCGCCGTGAAGACGACCTACCAGTTCGAGTACGCCGCTCCCGGCCGCAAGGCGGGATCGACGTGGACCCAGCTGATCGTCTTCCCCAGGGGGGAGCGGTATTTCGTCCTGATGGACAGGATCGACAGCGTCAACGACGTCGACGAGCTGATCCTCCGCAACGACACCCCCGGCTGCGTCCGCCACGAGCGCGGGGACACATTCAGCGAGATGTACCTGAGCTACCTGGGCGGCCCCAACGGCGTGCGCATCCCCTCGTCCGAGTTCTTCGAGCCGTTCCCGCCCGACCTGAAGTTCGGTTATCGGCGCGACCAGAACCGGACCCCGGAGCACTTCATCCGGGCGTACCACCTGCGCGACCCGAAGACCGGCGCGGACGGCCCCTGGCTCGCCGGGCTGACGCTGGAACCGTCGGTCGTTTATGAGGCGTGGGCCAGCCAGCGACCCGGCGGGATCATCGTGATGATCGAGGAGATCCACGGCAAGCCGACCAAGGCCGGCGAGTCGTTCGGCGCGGCCCACGTCGTCGGCTTCTTCGACGACATCCCGTCGATGCACAAGGTTTACGAGCGCTACAAGGGGCACACCGGCCTGGAGGTCGACGCCTCGGGCTGGCGGCTGCTGAAGTAAGCGGGGCGGTGGGGGCGTCGGGGCCGGGCCTCGCCTCAGAACGGGACGACCAGGCCGTCGTGGGCCAGTCGGACGTGGGGGGGGAGCATGGCCTCGACGCGCTCGAAGTCGAACTCGTGGGAGCAGTGGGTGAAGTAGGCGCGTTTCGGGGCCAGCCGCTCGACGACCCGCAGGGCCTCGTCCAGGTGGAAGTGGGTGGGGTGGGGGTCGAAGCGGAGGGCGTCCAGGATGAGGACGTCCAGGCCCCGGAGGGCGTCGAAGGTCTCCTCGGGGATGCGGTTGACGTCGGTGCAATAGGCGAGGTCGCCGACGCGGTAGCCCAGCACGGTGAAGCGGCCGTGGTGGAGCCGCACGGGGAGGATCGTCTGCCCCAGGGTTTCGAAGGGCTTGTAGGGCTCGACCGGGCGGAACTCGATCTTGGGGACGAACCCCGCCGGCCAGTCGCGGGACTCCTCGCGGAAGGCGTAGGAGAAGACGCGCCTGATGTAGTCCTGGGTGTCCTCCTCGCAGAAGACCGGGACCGGCCCGCCGAGCCACTTGGGGAACATGCGGGCGTCGTCCAGCCCCATGAGGTGGTCGGCGTGATGGTGCGTGAAGGCGATGGCGTGGATCCGCGAGACCCGCTCGCGCAGGAGCTGGACGCGCATCTCCGGGGTGGTGTCGATCAGGAGGTTGCCGGCCGGGAACGCCATGAGGACGCTCGGGCGCGTGCGATTGTTGCGCGGGTCGTCCGACACGCAGACCGAGCAGTCGCACCCCAGCAGCGGGACGCCCGACGACGTCCCGGTCCCCAGGAAGATCAGCCGCCGCCCCGATGGTTCCAGGCTCTCGATCAACCGTGTCCCGCCCCCAGAAATGTCTCGGCTCCCGACCCCCGCCCGAGCCCCCAGTCTATCCCCCGCCCCCCCGTCAAATCGACCCGAACCCATCCTCGACCGGCGGCGTCTTGACAAACGAGGCCCCGCACGGTGGAATAGGACCCATCGACGCACCCGTAGCTCAATTGGATAGAGCGTTAGCCTCCGGAGCTAAAGGTTATAGGTTCAAATCCTATCGGGTGTACTCCGTAAGTCCCGCCGAAAACTCAAGTCAGAGTTTACCCGCCCCGGCGGGTGCCGCGGCCCAAGTCGGTAGCGTACCGAATTTGGATCGCCGCATGCCTCCCCTGTCTCTTCGGCCCGCTTTCTATTCGGCTCCAAGGGGACCGGTCAGGTCGTCACCCTGGGCGGTCGCGAGATGGCGGGCTGAAGGAGAAGGTCGGCGGCATGCTTGTCCTGATCCTGGACGCCGGGGTGCCAACCACCGGGCCGTCCCTCTCGCGCCCGATGGTAGCAGGCTCGGTCCCGGCGACGTGCCCCATCACCTCTAACTTCGACGTCTACCTTCGGGCCGACTTCCACGCGACCTGGGCCTGCCCGCGAACCTCTTCGGGGGCTGATCGCCCCGACCCCGCGACGCGGGGGAAGTTCCGAAACGCACGACGGCCGGGTCCGCCTCGCGAATGGGGCGGCCCGGCCGTTTCGCATGCGCGGCGGCTCCACCGGGCGTCGAGGACCGCCGGCGGGGCCGGGTGTATTGTATTGTGAAATCAAAAAATTTTGATACAATGAAGAGTGCGATGCGGACAGGCGGCCCGCGATCTCCCGCGCGGGCGGATCCATCGGAAGGACTTCGAGACCATGGACGCGAATTCGAGTCGGGCCGACGACCCCTCCCCGGAAGCGGAGTCGACGCTTTCGGGCGATCCCGGCGAACGGGATTTCGCCACGAGCGGCGACGAGTGGGGCGAGACGCTCGCGGCCTATGAGCGGCACAAGCGGCATTTCGTCGAGGCCGGGGGTACCGCGCAGAGGTTCGACGACCTGAAGCTGCTCCAGGCTGCCAGGCTCCAGGCGAACCGCATCTGGGGCGTCCTGGCCAGGATCCGGGGCGAGGACCCGACTCCGGCTTCGGAGCGAGAGGTCCGCAATTCCCTGGGCGGCTTCGCGATCGAGGCCGAGGCGGCCAGGGCTAGAGGTCGCCTGAGGGCCTTCGCCCGCCGACTCTGGCCGTTCGGCCTGCCTTGGGGGTGACGCCCCGTAGCCTTTCATCGACGGCCTAGCATGCGTCGTGGCCGGTCGACTACCGGATTCGCCCCTCAACCGCCCCATTTTCGGCCGTCAACCACCGGAATCAAGGCGATCGACGGGAGATCAAGGTTTGCTACAATCTCCGTTCTGGCAAGGACTTGCCGGCATGGGGAGGGGCGAGAGGCGCCACCCCCTGGGGCTCCTTCAGAGCTAAGGGTTATAGGTTCCAATCCTATCGGGTGTACTCGGCAGCTTCTCTTCCCCTTCCATTCGACCCGTCGGCATCCGGCTCCTCGCCGGCCGGCGTGGTCCGGGCCGATCTTCTAAGCCCATGGCCGAAGGATCATCCTTTGGCCGCTAGCATGACGAGCCGCTTCCCCCGGTCGTCCCGCCCGGCGACAATGGGGCCGCGCCGAGGGGCGCGTCGACTTGAGATCCGTGGGGCTCGGCCGGTCGGGGTGATGCCATGGGCGTTCGGGATGGTCTGCTCGACTTGTTGACCCGTCGGTCCTTCCTGGGGGCGGCGTCGGTCGCGCTCGCGGGGATGTCGCGGGGGGGGGCGGCCCGCGCGGCGGCGGGGGATGGCTTTGGCGGGGTGCGCGTCGGCTGCATTACGTACAGCTACCGCGGCGAGGTTGACGACGCCGAGGGGACGCTGGAGGCGCTTCGGCATGCGGGGCTGGGGGAGGTCGAGATCAAGGAGGGGCCGGTCCGCGGGTTCACCGGCCTGCCGAGCGACCCGGACGCGCCGCTGACCGACGCCGAGCGCTCGGCGATCCTCGAGAAGTGCGCCGCGATGCGGAAGCTCTACAACGACGCGGGCGTGAACATCCACGTCCACAAGATCCCGTTTGGCAAGACCGACGCGGGGATCGACATGGCCTTCGAGGTCGCCCGGGCGCTCGGCTGCGCCGGCATCACGCTGGAGCGCTCGGAGGAGATGGCCCGTCGGCTCGCCCCGTTCGCGGAGAAGCACGAGGTCTGGATCGGCTTCCACAACCACGCGAACAACTACCCGATCCTCGACGGCCGCGACCCCATCCTGGACGCGAGCCCGTTCATCGGCTACAGCTTCGACATCGGCCACTACTTCGCCGGCACCAAGGGGAAGTCGCCGATCCCGGTGCTGGAGAAGTACCACGACCGCATCGTGAACCTCCACCTGAAGGACCGCACCGTCGACGGCGGCAACCTCCCCTGGGGCCAGGGTCAGACCCCCATCAAGGAGGTACTCCGGCTGATGAAGCGGGAGAAGTGGACCTTCCCCGCCGACATCGAGGTCGAATACAAGATCCCCGCCGGCTCCACCGCCGTCGCCGAGGTCGCCCGCTGCGCCCAGTACTGCCGCGACGCCCTCGCCTGAGCGGGTATGTCTGACAAATTGTATTGATCTTGCAACACGCGCATATAGGGCCGCCACCTTCGCCTTGTGTGAGTTGGCGGCCCATAGGAGCGGTTGAGGGCTATGCGCGACACGGGGACGCGACACTTCGCCGGGGCATCTTCCGTGGCGCAGTCGTTGCGCACCCGTTCGACACCTCGGCCCGTGTAAACGGGGCGGCCCCAGCCTAACCGAAGCGGGCTTTCGCCGGGATGCGAGGCATATCGCCCGCTTACTCGTTCTTATGCCGACTCTATTTAGAGTTGGCGTGCCCGGGGATGATGGCGAAATCCCCGGGCACCTCGCCATGCAGGTCGCCTGCGACTCGAAGCCGGAAGCATTGCAAGACCGAGCCGACGTCGGGAAATGGGGGCCTTCGGGCCGTTGAGATCCCTATGAGGACGACGATTCTTCAGCACCTGGGTCTGGAGATTCGGATGGTGCACGGTCTTCGACAGTTGGACCATCTACTAAGGGCAACGCATCCTCGATCTGGTCTCTCATTTCGCGAAGCAAATCTTCTACGTGCTTTTCGCGGCGTCTTGCTTCCTCTTCTTCTAGTTCTGCTAGTTCCAAATCTAGATCGCGGTTCATGTCTGCCGCAATGTCCTCGACCTCCTTATCCTTGGCAGCTATGTAATCGAAATTAAGAGTCTTTATTTCTGACATTCTCAGTACAAAATAATGGCCTTTAATTTTGTACCATCTCGCCGGATCTATGCTTTCCGAGCAAATGTCATCGCCAGCCGCATCCTTGTCGAAACTGCGTCTCATCGCCCCTACTAGTAATAGTCGGTCAATATTGCCATGTTGGTCGAAGAAGAAGTCGATCAGTATGCCAGAGTAAAGGCAGCTTTGGTCCTTTAGGTCTACAACGGCAACAACAATTGTCCAGCCCCGATCCTTGTGTTTAATATCAGCTGTCCCGCCGCGTTTAATATAATCGGGAAAATCAAGGATTTCGCCATGTAATTGGTAGTGCCAGTCGTTGTCAAAGCGAAGGGCCGGGACGTATCGATCAAGTTTGAGATATCTTACGGCTCCATACATTGCCCATCCGCACGCTATAGAAAACGCGTACATAAAGAAAAAATACAAAAAAACTTGCGAAGGGTGGTCTGTCAGAGATTTGACGGCAGTATCGAAATACATGTCGTTCGAGCCAAACTTGTTGGTTAGCCAATATATAACTGCCTTGTAATTGATGTCTTGGATGGTGGACGGCCAGGCATGATGTATTCGACCTACTGCCCATGCCCACACAAAGTTAATCCACGCTGCGTGGGCTAAGCTCCGCGGAACTTGTTCTGTGAACGAACCTAATCGACCGAGAGGGTAGTTCCATAGACCCTGCTTGTAAGCAGAACGGAACAGTAGTCCTGGTAGGATGAAGGCAAGAAGTGCTACTGCTTGGAAAATAAGATTCATGACTGGAAAGACAAAGGTTCTTGGCTTAAAGGGCAAGGCAATGTTTTGCCCCTAGTTGCTGTGCAGCTCAGGTGAATATTAGCTCGGATTGGATTCGCGGTTAAGGTTTCTTACTGCCTTGAGATGCGGTTAGACTCTCCTTGGAGGACGCTTGCGGCTTGGCATGCGAGTTGATGACTTCTTGTTTCTTGGTTATCAGCCAGGCCTGAACTACCCGGTGGCTCGTTGCAGGATTGCTGACGATAGATCGTAGTTGCTTGGACGTGCTCTTCGCCATGGTGACCTCGCTTGCTCCAGAAACATCCGGAATTGGAAATCCTTGTCATGCTTTCAAGGTTGGTTGCTTTTGAGCATGCAAGGGACCGCATGAAGCGTCACAGTACTATTGTATCCCATGGTCGTGCCGGAAGAAAGCGGGCCAAAAAAATTAACAATCTTCAGCCAATGACGAGAGACGGCGATTTGAGAGAAGTTGCCGGGATTCAGAACGGCGGGTCGAAGCGGTCGTACTCCGCCGCCGGAGGGGCGGGGGCGGGCGGTTCCTCGGCCCTGGCCGCGCGCTTGCGGCGGGGCTTGGGGGCGGGGGGCTCGGGGTCGGTCTCGGGCTCGACCTCGGGCTCGGGCTCGGAGGTGGCGACGGCCACGGCGGCGGCGGAGCGGGCCAGGTCGATCGTGGCGGTGGGGTCGAAGGGGGACGTGACGGGCTCGCCGCTCTCGTCCAGGCCGGTCAGGACGGCCACGGAGCGCTCGGCGCGTTCGAGCAGGCCGTAGCAGCGGCCGAGCAGCTCGACCCCCTTGCGGTACTTCGCCAGCGCGGAGTCCAGCTCGGGCTCGCCGCGCTGGAGGGCGTCGACCAGGGTCTCCAACTCGGCCAGGGCGGATTCGAAGCGGATTTCGGGCTCGTCGGGCATGGGCTCGGCTTCGAGAGGGAAAGGGGCGAGGGGGCGGGACCGTCCACCCCCTCACCTTAGCGACTTCTCGGCGACCGGCCAAGCCGGGGGCCCGCCTCAGCGGCCGACGAACCGCGGCGGGGTCGGGCGCGGCGGCTGGGGCCGGACGGGAGGCGTCGGCCGGACGGGCGGGGTCGGGCGAGGCCGCGGAGTCGGCGTGGGCCGAGGGCGGGGCGTCGGGGTCGGTCGGGGAGTCGGCGTGGGGCGGGGCTGGCCGGGGCCCACGGTCGTCCCGGGGGGGAAGACCCGATTGTGGATCGAGTCCAGCCTCACGACGTAGTCGCCGCCGACGACGTTGTTGCCCGTGGGGAAGGCGGCGTGGAACTCGCCGTCCAGCCCGTTGCCGGCCAGGTCTTGCACGCCGCTGGGGAGCGCCGCGGCGCCCGATCGCATCACGAGCTGGTAGACGCCGCCGCGGATCGGTGCCCCGCCGTTGACGAGGACCGTGACGGCTTGCGGGCCGGTCGGCGTCCCTGGGGAGATCGCGTTGGGACCGATCAGCCAGCGGGCCGGCGGCCTGTAGCCCCTCGTCGTGGTCGAGACGAAGCTGAAGGCGAAGTTGGACGGGTCGGCCAGGGTCCCCAGGTTCAGGCCCGAGCCGCCGCCCGCCCCGCCGTAGTCCTGGACCGTGACCAGCACGGAGCCCGCCTGGGGCTGGAACGCCGTCGCGACGACCTTGGGGCCGTAGGTGTCGATCAGCAGGGGCTGCGTCAGGGCGTTCTCGACGTAGATCGCCGGGTTGTAGCGGTCGGCGGCGAGGATGGTGATCGAGTACCAGCCGTCGGGCAGTGCGGTGTTGGAGGTCATCCGCCACGCGCCGGCGTCGTCGGCCTGGACGACGCCCAGGAGGGTTTGCGCCCCCGACGGCGAGGCGGCGACCACCGCCACGGCCGCGCCGGGGGAGTCGACCATGCCGGAGAAGGTGGGCTGGACGACGTTGGTGACGCCGTCGCCGTTGGAGGCCCCGGAGTCGCTCGACGGGTCGAGCCGCCCGGCGACCGCGGCCAGGGCGGGCGGCAGGATGCTGGCCGTGGACGCCGCCACGGCCTGCGCGCCGGGGCCGGGATCGGGGACGCCCTGGCCGGGGACGGCGGAGGGGGGGGGCTTGGTGATGAAGACCCGGACCGGATACGTCCCGGGGCGGGCGTAGGCGTGGTCGCCGAAGACGGTGTAGACCATCCCCCCGGGCGACCCGGCGGCGGTGATCGCCGTGGCCGGGGTCGCCGCCGAGCCGTCGCCCCAGTCGATCATGGCGAAGTACGACGAGGGGGGCCGGTTGGTCCCCGCGTCTGTGAACGTGGCGACCGGGATCGGCGAGAGGGGCGACCCCGCCCGGCCCGAGGCCCCCACGCCCGCGGCCGACAGCGGCGCGGCCAGGACGACGGCCGAGGTCTCGACGGTCGTCGTGACGTTCCTGCTCTCGTGGACGGTGATCGGCACGCCGTCGACGATCGTGGTCCTGCTGGAGCCCGCCCCGCCCCGCGTGAGGGACACGCGGACGGGGTACGTCCCCGCCGCGGCGTAGGCGTGGTTCCCCAGCACGTCGAAGTCCCCGTCGCCCCTGGGCACGACCTGGCCAGCGGTGGACCCCGAGCCGTCGCCCCAGTCGATCGACGCGACGTAGGAGACCTCCGGGAGGGGCGCCGAGTCGTGGAACCGCGCCACCGTTTGCTGCACGAACGGCCGATCCTCGACCGCCCGCGCCGCGACGCCGGTCGCGGACGGCTGCCCGCCGGAGCGCAGGTCCAGCGTCACCTGTTCGATGTTCGTGTAATTGATGGGCGTGCCGACGCGGAGCTCGCCCCCGGTGGTGTAGGCGGTCTCCTCCACCGACCAGTTCGCCTTCAGGGTCAGCGCGTCGGTCCCCGGGCCCCCGTCGATCGTGATGGACGAGACGGGGGTCTCCACGCCCACGCTCGGGAAGGAGAACGTGTCGTCCCCCGAGCCGGCGCGGATCTCCACGGCGCGGGTCCCGAGGTCCGCTTGCACTCCCTGCCCGCCGGGGCCGAATCTGATGTCGAAGCCGCCGATCACGTACGCGACGCCCGCAACGTTCGCCGAGTCGTCCAGCCTCAGGGTCGCCTGCCCCTCCCCCTCTCTCGACCCGACGCGCACCTGACCCAGCAGGCCGGCGAGGCTCTGGGCGTCGCCCAGTTCGATCAGGTTGGCCTCGCCCGCGCCGGTGTCGATGTGGGTCGAGCCCGTCGGGATCGAGTTCAGCAGGGCGACCGTGTCGTTGCCGCCGGCCGTCGCCGCCTTGAACTTCATCATCTCGGCGGCGGGGGTGGCCAGGTCGATCGTCATCGCGTCGGCGTCGTCGCCGGTGTTGATCGTCACAAACTTCTTGAGCGCGAAGTCGACCGGGGCGAAGGCGTCCATCGCGCCGAGGATCCGCGTGGTCTGGGACCCGGCGACGATGGGCCCGGCGAGGACCTGGATCGACTGCGGCCCCGCCGGCGCGGTGAAGGTGTACCATGTGACCGGGACCGTGTCGACGATCCCGCCCGGGCTCAGGTTCTCGAACGTGACGACGTTCGTCAGCGTGGCGGAGCCGACCGTCCGGTTCGGGAACGCGATGGAGCCGGACCCGGGAGCCGTGGCCGTGTGAGCCTGGTCCGTGAAGGAGCCCCCGCCGAGGGCCAGCGTGTTCGACGCCCCGCCGGTCGGCGCGGGGGGGGCGAACGCCACGCCGCCGCCGTAGGGGACGCCGTTCGCGTAGTCGATCGTCAGCGCGTTGCCGGCCGTCGTCCCGCCGACGGTGAGCGTCTCGATCAGCCCCGCGGCGAACCTCCGCGTCGGCCCCCCCGTGATGGCCGCCACGACCTCGCCGCCGACGACCGAGAGCCTCGTGGCGAGGGGCGTGGGGGTCGCGTACAGCGTGTTCAGCGCGACCGAGATCGTCGCGCCGCCGATGGCCGGCTCGGGGAACGTCGAGGCGAAGTCCGGCTTGACCGACGTGACGCTGATGAGACCCGCGCCGGGCTGGGAGCCCTGGAAGGTCTCGCGGCCCAGCTCGCCCGCGCGGATCTCGCCGCCGACGCCGTTCAGCTCGTAGTAGACCGAGTCGCCGTCTGAGCCGCCGCTGGTCGCGTTGCTCAGGGTGACGGGGGCCAGGATCGAGCCGGGGGAGAAGAAGAACGCGTCGTCCCCCGCGCCGGTGGAGATGCTGACCGGGGCGGTCGTGGAGGAGAGGCCGATGACGTCGTTGAACGCCCCGGCGTCCCCCTGGACGACGATCGTCGAGAACGACGAGGCCGGGCCGGTCGCCGCGTGGCCGTCGGGCGAGAGGGTCCACGCGCCGGTCCCGGGTCCCAGCGTGATTGCCTGGGTCGGGTCGGTCAGGGTGTAGATCTCGGTCGCGGGGTCGACCGAGATTGACAGGTTCATCGCCGAGCCGGTCGCCTGGAAGAGCAGCGTCCCGGACGAGACGCCCAGCGAGGCGGCGAGGAGGCGTCGGTCTTCCAGGGACTCCAGCGCGAGCCTCCGTCGCGAGGCCCGCCGGGGCCCAAGGGCGTGGGACCGACCGCGGAACGAAGAGAGGAAATCCTGGTGCATGGGACGCTCCCGGGCGTGCTGGCCGACGACGACGCGAGGCCGCCCTCGCCGGGGATTCGATCCCGGGCGCATGCGGTCCTCCATGCGATGCTAGACGGTCTGGGGCGTCCTGGGAAGCGGTGAGGCTCCCCGCGCCTGTTCATGGAGGCGCGGGGGGACCGGGGATCAGCGGGCGAGCCGCGCCGCGCGGGCGGCGGTGAAGGGCTGGCGGGCCATCGCCATGCGGACGGCGGACGCGCCCGAGGGGAGCGGGGCGCCGCCGCGAGCGATGAACCGGCCGGTCGCCGGGCGGCCCGGGGGCGAGACGGGCGTCGCCCGGCCGACCTGGCCCTGGGCCGGCAGGATCGTGCGGTGGATCGCGTCGAGGTACGCCGCGAAGTCGCCGCCGTTGACGTTGTTGCCCGACGGGAAGTACCCGTAGTACTCGCCGTCCAGGGCGTTGCCCGCCACGTCCCGCACGCCGGTCAGGTTCGACGGGTCGACCGACAGGATCCGGAAGGAATAACGACCGCCGCGGATGCCCCGGCCGTCGTTGATCGTCAGCGTGGCGACCTGCTCGCCGGTCGCCGTGCCCGGGTCGACCGTGATCGCGTTCACCCCCCATCGCCTCAGCGGGTGGGACTGGCGGAGGAAGCGGTAGTTGTTGGCGTCGCGGACCGTCGCCATCGCCAGGCCCGCGCCGGCGTCCGCCACCCCGCCGGCGTCGGCGTAGGTCACGACCACCCGGCCGCGGACGTTGTCGAACAGCACGTCGGTCACCTTCGGGCCGACGGTGTCGATCACCACCAGGCCGGCGTTCAGGGTCGCCAGGTCGCTGACGGAGTGGCCGCCGGCGTCGTACGCCTGGGCCTGGAACACATAGCCGCCGTCGACGAGCGCCCGGGACGGCGTGAAGCTCCACGCGCCGGAGGCGTCGGAGGTCGTCGAGCCGATGGGGATCGGCGCGCCGCCGTCCTTCGAGGCGTAGACGAAGACCGTCGCGTTCCCCTCGCTGGTCCGGCCGGTGAACGTCGGGGTGACGTCGTTGGTAATGCCGTCGGAGTTGGAGGCGCCGGTGTCGGAGGCCGAATCCAGGGAGCCGTTGACGAATAGCGCCCGGTCGAAAACCGTGAGCGTGTTGTACAGGTTCACGGCCGAGCCGAAGGTGTCGCGCACGGAGACGATGAGGACGTAATCGCCGCCGGGGGACGCGAAGGGGAGCGGGCCGGGGCCGTAAACGCTCGGCGAGCCTCCGGCGGGGATCGAGTTGGCGTAGGTGTGCGAGGCGATGACCTGGAACGGCGTGCCGACGCCGCCGGGCTGGATCACCCGCGCCGCCTGGAGGCCCGAGCCGTCGCCCCAGTCGACCGTCACCTCGTACTGGTCGGTGGTCGCCAGCGGGTTGGCGTCCACGAACGTGGCGATCACCGCGTCGACGATCCGGACTCCCTCGGTCGCCGAGGCGATCGCCGGCTGCGTGGGCGTCCGGTTCAGCGGGGCGTCGGCGATCGTCGCGGTGTTCGAGCCGATGCCGAGGTTCGGGTCGCCGGCCTGGGCCACCACCACGGTGACGGGGTACGAGCCGGGCGTGGCGTAGGTGTGCGGCGCCGCCTTCACCACGAAGCGAGCCGACGTCCCGAGGCGCTCGATCGCGACCGCGCCGACGCCCGAGGAGCCGTCGCCCCAGTAGATGGTGGCGGTGTAGGTCGCCGCCGGGTTTGCCAGGGTCGGGTCGATCCCCCCAAGGTCGGTGAACGTCGCGACGATGACGCCGCCGGTGGCGATGGGGATGTTCTCGTGGCCGTTGAAGGCGCTCACGGAGACGTCGATCGGCGCGTCGTCGATGAACGCCTGGGAGGCCTGGGAGACGGGCGCGCCGGCCGGGCGGAAGAAGGTCACGATGGCGCCGTTGACCGACTCCTGGGACGTGGCGGCCAGCCCCCTCACGGTGATCGTCGTCGCCAGGCCCTGGCCGGGGGCGTAGTAGGCGTGCGACCCGTAAACGTGGTAGATCGACGGGTTGGAGGCGTCCTGGACGATGGTCCCGGCCGAGGTCGCGCCGTCGCCCCAGGCGATCGTCGCGGCGAAGTCGGCCGCCCTGGCCGTCGCCGACGAGGTGAAGGCCCCGACCAGCACGCCGTTCAGCGGCCGGCCCTCGACGCCGTGGATCGGCACGCCGTAGACCGTGGGCGCGAGCGCGGGGAGGGTCGTCGCCGTGACCGTCGCCAGGTCGCCCACCCCGTTCACCAGGGCGTTCGAAGTGATGAAGGTGACCGGGGCCGAGCCGACCATCGTCGTCGTCGTGGTCGAGAGCGACCGCACGTTCAGGGTCACCGGCAGCCCGGGGCTCGGGTTGGCGTAGGTATGCGACCCCAGGACGTGGAAGAGCGACGGGAACGAGGCGTCCTGGACGACCGTCCCCGCCGACGACGAGCCGTCGCCCCAGTGGATCGTCGCGACGAAGTCCCCCGCCCTCGCCGTCGTCGAGTTGGTCCGGAACGTGCCGACCGGCTCGTTGACGAGCGGCACGCCTTGCACGGCATTGATCGGCTCGACTTCTAGGTCCGTCGCCCGGTTGTCGCCGACGTTGTCGACGGTGATGCTCTGGTAATCATTGTAGGAGATCAGCCCGCCGGGCAGGGCGGCCCCCTGGATGAAGACCGAGCCGTCCGGGTTCACGGAGAAGTCCGACGCCGAGAGGTCGAGCCCGCCGGCGTCGATGGACAGCGAGTCGATCCCGAGCCCCCCGTCGAGCCACGTCGAGGTCGCCCCCTCCGTGCCGGCGAGCGTCAGGCGGGCCGTGTCGTGCCCCGACAACTGGTTCAGGAAGAACGTCGCGCCGGGGACGAGTCGGGTGAGTTGGGCCGTGTCGGGCCCGGCTCCCTGATTGGCCGTGAGGCTGTTCAGCCCGGCGACGGGCGTCCCCGAGGCGTAGGCGACGGTTAGTTGGTACCCGGACAGCGAGGGGGCGTTGCTGAAGACGATGGCGGACTTGTTCGCGAGGTGATAGGCGTAGACGTCGCCCGTCGTCGCGATCCTCAGCGACTGGACGTCGCCGGTGAGGGGCGAGTTGGCGCCCGCGGAAATGGTGACGGAGGCGCTCGCCGCCACGCCGTAGTCCAGGGTGTAGCTCGCCTCCGGCACGGCATCATAGACGTTCACCGCCACGTCCAGGCCGGGCGCCGCGTACTTGCTCCCCGCCGAGTTCACCAGCAGGTCCATGCCCGTGATGCCCACGACGTCCACCACCGTCTGGTCGGCCGGATTCGGGTACTCGGCCGTCACCCCCGCGGGGAGCGACCCGATGGCGATGTCGGCGGTGGAATCGAACCGATACACGGCGCCGAGCTGCTCGACGACGAGGGTCTCGGCCCCGCCCGCCTCGCCGTCGTAACGCAGCAGGCCCGCGACGTCGGCCGAGATCGACGCCGCCAGCAACCGGCGGTCCTCCAGCATCTCCAGCCGCCGCGCCGTCTCGCCCTTTCGACGACTCCGACGGGCCGGCCCGCCTCCCCAACGCCCACCCCGAGAAGATCCACCTTGTCGCGTCGTCGCGGTGCTCATTGATGCATGCCCTTTGCGTCGATGAAGAGAGGCTGGATGACGGCGACGGGATCGATCCGCTCGGCGATCCCCCCGGCCCGGCCTTTGTTTCATTCGGCCCGGGTCGCGCGGGCGAAAATGAAGGGAATTCGCCCTTGATAGCCTAACATGTATCCCTTCGCTGGGCTGCGTCAAGGGGTTTGTCGTCTTAAAGTACCCCGAGCGCGTAGGGTTCGCGGATTATCCAGAACCCCGGCGGGGTGCGACCATATAACGTCGGTCACGCGCCGGAGATATCCGCGCGGAAGAGGCCGATGGCGTCTTCGGAGGGGGAGGCCGCGCGCTTGAGCGCGAAGGGGGTCAATCCTCGACGCGGGAGCGGAGTCGACCGGCGGCGAGGAGGGTGTGGAGGAGGGTGCCGGCGGGGGCCTGGGAAGGGTCGCGGACGATGGTCCGGGCGTCCTCGGCGAGGGTCAGGCTGTAGCCGCGGGCGAGGACGGCCTCGGGGTTGAGGGCGTCGAGCGAGATCTTGAGGCGGTCGAGCCGGTGTCGGCGGCGTTCCATGTCGTGCATGGCGGCCGAGGCCAGGTCGCGCGACAGGGCGTCCAGCCGGGCGCGGGCGTCGCGGAGGCGGGCCGAGCCGGCGTGGCGGAGCGCCTGGCCGAGCCGGTCCAGGTGCATCGCGATCTCGGCCGCGTCGGGGACGACGAGCTCCCCGGCCTCGCTGGGGGTCAGGGCGCGGCGGTCGGCCACCAGGTCGGCGATCGTCACGTCGATCTCGTGCCCCACGGCGGCGACGACCGGGACGGGGCAGGCGGCGATCGCGCGCGCCACCACCTCGTCGTTGAACGGCCCCAGGTCCTCGGCGCTGCCGCCGCCTCGGGCGACGATGACGACCTCCACCCCCGGCGCCGAGCCGGCCAGCGCGACGGCCGCGGCGATCTCGCGGCCCACGCCGATCCCCTGGACGCGCGTGGGGACGATGAGGATGTCGGTGCCGGTCCAGCGTCTGCCGGTGACCTGCAGCAGGTCGCGCACGGCGGCGCCGGTGGGGCTGGTGACCACGGCGATCCGGCGCGGGAAGCGGGGCAGGGGGCGCTTGCGGGCGGGGTCGAAGAGGCCCTCGGCCGAGAGCCGGGCCAGGAGCTGCCGCATGGCCAGCTCGTGGGCGCCCATCCCTTCGGGCTCGACGGCCTGGGCGACGACCTGATACTCCCCGCGCGGCTTGTAGACCGTCAGCCGGCCGAGCAGCCGGACGGCCAGGCCGTCGGCCAGGTCGAACGGCAGGCGCTGGGCGTCGCTCCGCCACATGACGACGCGGACGGACGCCTCGTCGTCCTTGAGGCTGAAATACAGGTGCCCGGAGCGCGGCCGCGCCAGGTTGGAGACCTCGCCGCGGATGGCCACGGCGCCGAAGTCGGACTCCAGCGCGTCCTTGATCCGCTCGGTCAGCCCGCCGACGGTCTCGAAGACCGCGCCATAGGGGTCGTTCGAGGCCTGGAGCCAGGAGAAGTTCGACATGATCGGTCCGTCGTCCGGGGCCTGCGTTGACGGGCCCTGGCGGGGCGAGGGCCGCCGGACCATCCTCGCAGGAAACGCCCGGCGCGACAACCGCGGGCGGCCGCGCGAGTTGGCTTCGTTCGCGCGCCGCGGCTTTCCGTGGTTTGGACGCAAGTTGCCGACTGGAAAACCATTGCGGCGAAATCAACTTGGCTTCGTTCGTCGTTTTCGAAGTGGTTTTCGATCGATCCCGGATTCGTCGAGCGTGAAACGCGCGTCCCCTCTCCCACCGGGCTGACGACGCGACGCTTTCTCGTCGACGGCTCCACGGGCGCGTTCCCCCCTTCTCCCCTCGTGGGAGAAGGTGCCCCGGAGGGGCGGATGAGGGGGCGCGCGACCGGTGGCTTGCGGATTCCCCCACATCCGGCCTTCGGCCACCTTCTCCCACGAGGGGTGTAGGGACGCTCGGCGACGGCGAGCGGTGGGCTCGGATGCCATCCTGAACGTGTCGGGTCGGCAGACCGGGGTGATGGGGGACGAGTTCGGACCGAGTCGCGCGATCGTCATGGGCGATCGCCCGTCGCTGGTCTCTGCTTCCGGATTGCCAAGGAACACCGCCATCGAACGCCTGTAGGGTCAGCGCCGGCGTCGGCGGGATTTCAGGAATCCGGAATTTTTGTCGGGACGCGACGTGTCGGCTACCGCGGGCCGAGTTCGCGCTCCAGGCGGTGCGCGGTGGCCTGGGCCTCGCGGTCGAGGGGGTCGTCCGCCAGGGCGAGGCGCGCCCAGGCGAGGGCCTCGGGGAGCCGGCCGGCGGCGGCGCAGGCGGCGGAGAGGCGCGGGGGGAGGGTCGGGTCGCGGGTGCCCTCGGTGGTCGCGGCGCGGGCGATCAGCGGGAAGAGGGCGTCGTGAAGCTCGGCGGCGCGGAAGCACTCGGCGGCGGCGTCGGGGTCGCCGGCGAGGCGAAGCGCGGTCCCCAGGCCGTGCAACAGGCCGCGATCCTCGGGCCGGGCCGTCAGCGCCAGGCGGAAGCCGGCGACGGCGGCCTCGACGTCGCCGCGCTTGAGCGCCAGGCGGGCGCGGACCTCGGCCGGCGCGGCGGCGTCGGGGGGGACGTCGCGGAGCAGCCGCTCGGCCTCCTCGTCGTCGCCCCGCTCGACGGCGAACGACGCGCGGAGCGCCACGGCGTCGATGTCGTCGGCCGGGAGGGGGGCCAGGGCCTCCTCGGCCCCCCGGACGTCGTTCATGCGGTAGAGGCCCTCGGCCAGGACCAACCGCGACGCGCGGTCGTCGGGGTCGGCGGCGACGCACGCGGCGAGGACCTCGCAGTCCTCGCGCGGGTTCCAGGCGGCGTGGCGGGACTTGCCCCAGTGGGCCAGGCGTTCGAACGTCAGGGCGCGACGGTCGGAGAGGGCCAGCATGACGCGGTCGAAATCGGCCCAGCGGTGCTGGAGGTTGTAGATATAAGCCAGTTCCTCATGCGGCTGGGGCTCGCCCGGCAGGCCCTCGGCGGCCTTGAGGAAGTGGGCCTCGGCGGGGCGGAGGCGATGGCGGGCGATCTCGACGCGGCCGGCGAGCAGGTGGGCGAGGGGGCCCAGCGCGGGGTCGTCCAGGATCGCGCCGGCCTCGGCGACGGCGTCGTCGTCGCGGCCCTGGGCCTGGGCGACCTGGGCCCTGGCCATGCGGTCCATCGGGCGGGGGGGGCGGACCGTCGCCAGGAGGTCGAGCGCCCGGCGGGCGTCCTCGTGGCGACCGGCCTGGAAGTCGGCCTGGGCCCGGGCCAGCAGCGCGGCGGGGTCGGGCGGGCGGGAGGCCAGCCAGAGCCAGGCGACGCCGATCGCGGCCGTCGCGACCAGGGCCGCCACCCCGGCGATCGTCCGCCCTCGGATCCGCCCCATCGCGTCCTCCCGCCCCCTCGCGCCGTCGCGGGCCTCAGTCGGCCTTCTTCGTCTTGACCTTGGCCTTGGAATCCATCATGGCCCTCATGGCGTCGAAGTCGGCCTGCTTGGGGGCGTCTTCCGACACCGGGATCTCGTCGCTTTCGCCGCCGCAGCCGGGGAGGGAGGCCGCCACCAGGCCCGCGAGCACCGCGGGGATCAGGAACTTGCGCATCGGGAGGTACCTCCGGAGGGGGAGTGGGTCGGGACGGGCGTGGAAAGACGGGCCGAGGGCCTCGGCGCGACGCGCCGGGCCCCCGATCCGACATCGGGCCGTCGGCCGGGATCAGTAGGCGTCGCTGCTGACGACCTCGCCGCCGTTGCGGCTGCCGAGGGCCCACCATGTCGGAATGGCGATGGAGTCCTTGACGAACTTGACGCTCCCGTCGGCCATGCAGACGTTGACGCCGCCGGAGTGGTTGCTGCTGGGGGGCATGCCGTCGAGCGGGTTGCCCCAGCCGCCGGTGTTGCCGTCGGCCGCGTTGTAGCAGCCGGCGGCGTTCGGGCCCAGCCAGTGGTTGTACGAGTCGTACATGGCGGTCGAGCCGGCGTGGCCGGTGACCCAGAAGTTGCCGTTGGCCGGGGCCAGGTTGCCGTAGCCCGCGGTGGTGCCGGGGAGGGCCTTGCAGGTGTTCACGAACTGGAGCGCCTGCGCCTGGCCGGTGGCCCCCCCGAGGTTGAAGCCGATGTTCAGCCCGCTGGCGAACAGGTAGACCGACTTGCGCCTCGTCGTGGCGATCGTGATGGTGTTCGCGACCGGCCCCGTGCCCAGCAGGGTCTCGCTGAACATCGCCGTGTTCGACGTGCCGTCGGTGAAGCCCTCGGGGCCGCTCGGGTTGCAGTTGTTGCTCGGCATGCCGTCGATCGTGGAGACGCCGGGGTACTGGCCGGGGTCGTGCCGCAGGGGGACCAGGGCGCCGTTGAAGACGTCGATGCACGCCGGCCCGCCCATGTTGGCGACGTAGCTCTTCCAGCCCCAGGCGTTGGTCGGCACCCGGGAGCTCTCCGACGGGCACTGCATGCTGCCGACGATGGTCCGGAGGACCGTCGTGTTGACCGGGAACGTCGCCTGGCCGTTGCCGCCGCCGAACGCCCAGTTCAGGGAGTTATAAAGCGGCGCCTGCTCGATCTGCGAGAGGAGCGAGGCCGTCCAGTCCAGCGGCCAGTGGTCCAACCCCGCCGGCCAGGCCGCGGCGGTCATGTTGGACCGGTTCTGCACCAGCGGCGGGAAGACGTTCTGCTGGGACAGGTAGTTGTGCGCGGCCAGGCCGAGCTGCTTCAGGTTGTTGACGCACTGGGCGCGCCGGGCGGCCTCGCGCGCCGCCTGGACGGCGGGCAGCAGCAGCGCGATCAGGACGGCGATGATGGCGATGACCACCAGCAGCTCGATCAGCGTGAAGGCGCGCCGTTCCCTCGATGGGTGATGGGACATGCGTTCGACCTCCTGGAGAGTTGGAGATGAAGCCGACGTCTCGCCCGAACTCGAATGACGTATCGGATCAGGCGGGGGGATTGTAGTCAGCTTCTCGGACGTATGTCCATGTCCGCCGAAAAGAAAACCTTGGGGAACCGTGTCCTGCGTGATGCAGTCGGATCGGCATGTCATGGCGCGGTATTGAGTGCTAATTTGGTTGCAAGCATGTGTTTTCAGGAGGGGCGCAAGCCTCGGGGCTTGCTCGCGGTTCGGCACCCTCGACGGGGCCGATCGGAGCCTGGAAACGCGCCGGCGGGAGGCGTTCGAAACGCCGAGGGCCCGGCGACGCGGGTTGCGTCGTCGGGCCCTTGCGTTGAATCGGGTTTCGATTCACCCGGTCAGGTCAGCGACTCGCGTCACTCGCCTTCGGGGGTCGGCAGCAGCAGGCCGCCGGTCTTGATCTGGGGGGCCGGGGGAGCCTCTTCGGCGCCGAGGGCGACGGTCGAGGCCGGGCGGCCGGAGTAGGCGTGCTGGCCGGTGCCGTAGGCCTGCGGGGCCGCCTGCGGGGCCGGGAAGGCCTGCGGGGCGGGGAAGGCCTGCGGGGCCGGGGCGATCTGCCCCGAGGGGACGACCTGCGAGGTCGGGTAGACGGTCTCGACCGGGCCGCAGCCGGAGTCGCAGCCGCCGCAATCGTTCTTGTGGCCCCAGAGGCGCTTCTTCTTCAGGACCCACTCGTAGGTGACGGGCGGGTGCAGCAGGCCCTTCAGCTTGCAGTGGGCCTTGTCGAGCTTGCCGCCCAGGTGGCCGAACAGCTTGCACTTCTTGGCCGGCACGCACTCGTTGCAGTCGGCGACCGTCGGGAGGTAGCCCTGGGGCGAGGCCTGGGGCGACGCCTGGGGCGAGGCCAGGCCGCAGGTGGTGCAGCCGGCGTCATTGCCATGAGCCATCGCCGCGGTGCAGAACCCGAGGGCCAGGGCGAGGCTGAGGGTCAGCGTCAAGGGCTTCAACATGGGAGAAAGCTCTCCTAGAGTAACTTTCCAACGAGGACCGCGATCCCGGTCGACCGTGTCGCTCGACCTCGTCTCGTTTCGGTCATCCATGACGTCGCTCCGCGGTCTAGGTCTTCCCGGGACCCGGGGCCTTCCAGCCCCCCCGCGATTCGACGTCACCTGAATTCGGTGCTCCCGTCCGCTTCTCGCCTTCGGTTCATTGTTCCCCTGGGCGAGTCACCTGAAGTATCGTCATCCCGGCCTGGGGCCTTGAACCCGCTTCGCCTTTTGTGCCAACGCCTTACGTCGATGGGTTTGCCGATCGTCGGGGTCCGCGAAGATGTGCCGACGGCGCAAGGTCGGGCGCGGGTCGATCCCGGAGAATCGTCAAGGTCAGGCCGCCAGGGCTTCCGCGATCGTCACGGACGGCGGCTTCGGCGGGGGCTCCTTCGTCGGCAAGCTCTCGCCGATCGGTCCCGCTTGCCGGCGCGAATCTCAGCGGCGTTCTCGATCGGCCGCGGCGGCGCGTGGGGAGGCGGGGAGGTGGAGCAGGACGAGGCCGTTCCTCCGAGCGTCGCGCTCGCGGAGGAGGGGGACGGCGGCGTCCGCCAGCTCGCCGGACAGGGCGTCGTTCACCTTGTCCCGCAACAGGAGGTAGGAGCCGCTGGGGGGAGCCTCGTGGAGCCAGTCGGCGAGGATCGCCCCGGCGCGGAGGGCCAGCCGGCGCGGCGGGGCGCCGGCGGCGATGTTGTCGTAGGCGTCGTTGTACCGGGGCTGGCTGCCGGGGACCGCGACCAGGCGGCGGTCCCTCAGGTAGAACCAGAGCCCCTCGTCCAGCTCGTGGAAGAAGTGGAGCGTCCGGACCTCGGGGGGGACGGCGCGGTCGATGGCGCGGGCGATCCCGGAATGGCCGCGCGCCGGGTTGGCCCCCGGGGCGACGACCCCATAGCCGACGACCACGACGAAGGCCGTCGCCGCCACCGCGGGGAGCATCGCCGTCGCGCCCCGGCCTCGCCGCGACGCGATCGCGCCGACGGCCCCCGCGACGGCCGCCGCCGCGGCCATCGCGGCGCACCACCCGGGGCTGGAGATACCCAGCGCCCGGCCGGCCATCGCCAGCGCGCCGGCGCCGAGGATCGACCAGAGTCCCCACTGGAGATCCAGCAGGAGGCGCGCCCGCCGCTCTCCCGTCGCGGCGCGACGTTCGAGCCCGATCCACGCGGCCCCGGCCAGGAGCGCGAAGCCGGGGAGGCAGGGTACATAGTAGTTGGGCTTCGCCACGGCCCAGCAGCCCAGGAACGCCGCCGTCCCGACCGACCAAGACCAGCCGACCCACGCGCGACGGTCGCCGCCGCGCCGGAACGGGAGGGCCAGCCCCGCCGCGCCCGCGACGACCCAGGGGAGGACCATCGCCGGCCACTGGAGCAGGAAGCCGACGCGCTCGCGATGGGCGATCGCCAGCGCCCCGGTCTTCTGGCCGATCTCCGCCGTCCAGACCCCCGCCGCGTTCGGCTCGCCCAGCCAGACGGCCGCCGGCCAGCCGAGCGCCAACGCCAGGCCGATCGGCAGGCCGACCGGATGGAGCGCCAGGCGGGCGATCGATCGGGCCTTCGCCGAGGCGACCCCCCAAGGCAAGAGCGCCGCGGCGACGATCGTCAGGATCACCGGCCCCTTGCAGAGGAACCCGAGCCCGAGGGCCGCGTGGAAGACGAGCGCCGCGGCGAGAGGCGCCACCGATGCCTTCTCCCATCGTCGCGCGCCGTCGGTGCCGTTCGTGACGGGCGAGGAGGGACATCCCTTCTCCCCTCGTGGGAGAAGGTGGCCCGAAGGGCCGGATGAGGGGGCGCGCAACCGGTGGCCGGCGGCTCGTCTTTTGTGGTGCGGGCGTCCCGCCTGCACGCGCGAGCCGGCACCGTGCGGGCGGGACGCCCGCGCCACAATCAGATGGACCGCGCCCGGGATGCGCCGCCGGCCATCTTCTCGCCCGAGGGGAGAAGGGATGAATGTCGGGGCCGTCCCGCGGTCCCTTCGCCCGCCGTCCGTCGCCCGGAGCGCGGCGTAAACCGCCAGCGTGGTGAAGAAGGCGAGGGGCGCGTCCTGCCCGGCCTGGCGCGCCTCGGCGATGAACAGCGGCGTGGTCGATAGGATGATCGCGGCGACCAGCCCCAGCCGCCTGCCCCCCAATCGGAGCCCGATCATATAGGTGAGGGCGACCGTCCCCAGCGCCGCGATCGCGCCCGGGAGCCTGACGAGGAATTCATCGCAGCGCCCGGCGGCCGTCGTCAGCGCGGCGATGGTCCATCGGGGCAGGGGGGGCTTCTCCAGGCGGGGCCGCCCCTGGATCGTCGCCACCAGCCATCGGCCGTTCTCGACCGTGTCGAGCGCCTCGGCCGCGAGCCGCTGCTCGCGCTTCCCCCAAAGCTCCAGCGAACCCAGGCAGGCGAGGAAGATCACCCCCGCCAGCCCCGCCGCCACCGCCTCCAGCCCCCACCTTCGAAGCGCCCTCGCCATGTCGCGCCCCCTCGCACGCCCCCCAGCCGTCGGGGATCGCGCGGGAAGCTATCGGAAAGCGTCAAGGCGGGCAACGGGAGTCGATCCGTGGCGGTTGATTGCATCCGTCAATCGTGTTGACCGATTCGCCCTTATCGCTACAGTCGAGGACGATAGGGCTTGACGGATTCAGCCGCGAGTCCGGAGAGGCACCCTGGGAAGGATTCTTGCCATGTCGCGCGCCGTCCGACGTCTCGCGTGCCAATGTCTCGCGACGCTGGGGCTGCTCGCCCTCGCGACCGCCGCCCACGCCGCGCCGCTGCGCGCCTACACCGTCATCGAATTGGACCCGGCCGTCCACCCCGGGGAAGGGCTCGGCAACGACGGCAACGTCATCGACCAGCCGATCCGCACCATCGTGGGCGATGTCCCAACATTCGATCTCGGGGGGGGAGGATGGGAGCCCCGCCTTCCCGGGCGCGCCATCAAGTGGGCCGAGGTCATGGACGGGACGCCGGACGGGCGGTTCATGATCGTCACGGGGGGGGGCCGGGGCCTACCCGGTGCGGGAGATCATGCAGACCTTTGTCGGAAACCCCAACTTCCCCTACACCGAGGACCACTGGCGCGCCATGCGGCTCCAGGACGATTACTGGACATCCATTCGCGGCACCGACCTCAACGCCTCCGGCGAGATGGTCGGCAGGCTGGCCCGGGTCGTCGAGGAAGGTCCGAGCGGCGTGAAATGGGATCGCGATTACTTCTACGCCGCGGTGGGCGAGACCACTGTCCACAAGTTGATCGATCTGTTCCCCCCCGGCTCCGGATGGTCGTCCGTGGCCGCCCTGAGCATCAACGACAACGGCCAGATACTCGGCTGGGGGAAGAACCCCGAGGGCGAATCCTCGATGTTCCTCCTGACGCCGAACGCCGTGCCGGAGCCGGGCACGTGGGCGGTGTTCGGGCTGATGGCCGCCGCGGCCGGCTGGCGGGCGCGGCGGGGGGGCCGCCGGCTCGTCACTCCGTCTCGATGACGAAGTAGGTGGTGAGCTTCGGCGGGTTGGTGGAGCGGCTGTGCATCAGGCCGAGGTAGAGGCCGGGGGCGATGAGGCGGATCTCGTCGCGGTTGTCGGCGTAGAGGCGCGAGGTGCCGGCGTAGTCGAGGATGAGCGCGGGGCCGCCGTCCAGCCAGCTCTCGCCCTGGTAGAGTCGGCCTTTGATGGCCGGGACGCCGAAGAAGCGATTGACGGCGACGGTGCCGGACTCATCCACCACCTTCCCCTGCCACACCAGCCGGCCGAAGGACGACATCGCGGCGTTGCGGCGCTTCCCGGGGGCGGGGAGGGCCGTGCCGCGCATCCGGCCCGGGGGCAGGCCCGCCACCACGCCCTGGCGATAGATCGCCTGGAGTTGCGCCTCGTCCATGTCGCGCAGGCTCGCCACGCCGAGCGGCGCCGTCGCGACCTGGGCGCGGGCCGAGGCGGGGAGGGTCGCGGCGGCGAGGAGGAGGAGGAACGATCGACGGGGCATGGACATGGCGTGGCTCTCGTGGGGTGGCCGCGCCATTCGGCGCGGTTCGCATGGGCGACGGTCCAGGACGAACTCCCTCCCTACTCCCGCGGGGGGAGGAGGGACGCTCGGTCGATGGCCTCGCGAGGCGAGGGAGGCGCGGCCAAGGATCGCCCTCTTCGCATCGGCCGGCGACGGGGTCCGACTCAAGTCGCCGAGACGGGCGTCGCGACGGCGGCGACGAATCGGACGTTCGCGCAAGAGAGACGGGCCGGCGCGGGGCCGGACGTCGCCTAGAAGACGGGTCGACGGACCGTGTCGAGGCGGCCTTGGGCCGCCGAGACCGAAAGTCGCGGCCGGGCCGGCAGTCGGGTTGACAGCATGGGCGGACGCGGGTTAAATCGCCCCTCGTGTCAGCCCGGCCCGAGGGCCGAAAGGGAACCTAGGCGGAAAACAAGGGAAGATCGCGGCGGGAAAACCCGACGTTGATCTCCTGAGCGTACCAGGGATGGTGACGATCGCGGGGATACCGACCCAAGGACGGGTCGGCCCCGCGATCCTGATTCGGGCCGACGAGCCGCGGCCCCCCATCCCGACGCCGACGACGGATCGTGACTCCCCCGCGGCGGTGACGCGCGGCGCGGGATCGATTCAAGGACGATGAGGCCGGAGGCCCCCCCGCCGATCGCGCGGGCGTCGACGGCCCGGAAGGTTCGAGGAAGGGACCGTCCATGGGGCCAAACGTCGGGAACCCGGCCACGTCGCGGACGACGCCGCACCAGCGATACCTCCCCCCGGCCCCCGCGCCCGTCGACGACGGCCCGGGACCGGGGATGATCGCCCGGCTGTACGCCGACGAGCCGAAGAACTGCAAGCGGGCCGTCGTCCCGTTCCTGCGCAACCTGCTGTTCTTCGGCCTGATCCTGGCGGTCTGCCGCGTCTACGCGACCGAGGGCCGCGCCTTCCAGGTGCTGCTCCAGGTGGCGGGAGTCGCGCTGCCGATCCACTACCTCGCGCCGTACCGGTGGAAGAAGGCCGTCTTCCTGGCCGCCTCGGTCGCCGGGCTGTTCCTGGTCTTCGGCGCGGACGCCGGGGCGGTGATCGTGGGGCTCTCCGCCCTGATGATCGGCGTCACCCGCCTGCCGATCTCCTGGAACCTCCGCGTCGCGGCGCTCGTCGCCATCGCGACGTTCCTCTCGTTCGGCCGCCCCGTGGCCCTATTCGAGCAGGCGTCGACCGTCGTCTGGCCGGTCCTCGGCTCGATGTTCATGTTCCGCCTGCTCATCTACATGTATGAGCTTAAGCACGCCAGGAAGCCCGAGCCGGTCATCGACACGGTCGGCTACTTCTTCCTGCTGCCGAACTTCTGCTTCATGCTCTTCCCGGTGGTCGACTACCGGACGTGGCAGCGCGGGTTCCTCGCCGGCGACGTCCACGACGTCCAGCGCCGGGGACTGGACATGACGTTCCGGGGGGTGGTCCAGCTCATCCTGTATCGGATCATCGACCAGGAGCTGCTGATCTCGTCGGCCGACGTGGCCGGGCCGTGGAGCCTGATGGGGTTCCTGGTGTTCAACTACCTGGTGTACCTGCAGGTCTCCGGGCAGTTCCACATCGCCTGCGGGATGCTCCACCTGTTCGGCTACCAGCTCCCCGACACGCACCACCGCTACCTGCTGGCGACCGGATTCACCGATTATTGGCGCCGGATCAACATCTACTGGAAGGACTTCATGGTCCGCCTGGTGTTCAACCCGGTGGTCTTCCGACTGAAGAAGTGGCCCCAGCCGGCGGCGCTGGCGGCGGCGACGGCGGCGGTCTTCGTCGTGACGTGGCTGCTGCACGGCTACCAGTCGTTCTGGCTGCGGGGCGACTGGGGCTTCACCGTCCCCGACGCCATCTTCTGGACTGTGCTCGGCGGCCTGGTGATGGTCAACGTCCAGCTCGACGCCCGCAAGAAGCCGGCGAGGCCCAGGCTCAGGCCCAGGGCCGACGAGCCGCCGCCGGGCGTGGACTACAAGGCGCTGGCGATCCGGTCGGCCAAGACGGCCGCCACGTTCGTCACCATCGTCCTGCTGTGGTCGCTCTGGAACAGCCCGACCGTCGGCGATTGGCTCGACCTGCTGGCCCGCGGCCTCCGCGCGTCGTGACATAGGAGGATCCGAAACGGCATGGCGCTCATCCAGACCACATCGCTGCGCGACGCCAGGGTCGCGATGCTCCAGGCGGCGGGCCTGCTCGCCCTGGCGCTCATCCCCGCCCCCGCGGGCTGGACCCGGGCCGACCGGATCATCACGGCGGCCCGGTCGAACGCCGCGGAGAGGGCCGACGGCGACCACCACGCGACCGGCTACTACGAGGGCCTCGTCGGCGGCGCCGAGGGCCCCTCCGGGCGCGGCGAGCTGACGCTCAAGCTGATGGGCAAGCCCAACGGCTGGGCCCGGTTCAACGACGCCGGCGTCGTCCGCCACCTCGCCGGCGACTTCCTCCACTTCGAGCTGATCCCGGAGATCGACAGCGTCCTCTTCGGCCAGCCGTTCGTGACCAATACGCACGGCATGCACGGCCCCGAGGTCTCCGTCGAGAAGCCGCCGGGCGTCTTCCGGATCGCGCTACTGGGCGCGTCGATGGACATGGGCTGGGGCGTCCGGTATCAGGACGACTACGCCCACCGGCTCCAGGAATGGCTGAACGTCCACGCCGAGCGCCAGGGCTTCGCCTCGACGCGCAAGTTCGAGGTGCTGAACTTCGCCGTGGCGGCCTACAGCCCGCTCCAGCGTCTGGAGTCGTTCCGGCGCAAGGCGAAGGAGTTCCAGCCCGACCTGGTGGTCTTCTCGTCGACGATGCTGGACACCCGGCTGGCCGAGATCCACATGTGCGACGTCTTCCGCATCCAGGCCGACCTCCCCTACGAGTTCGTCCGGGAGGCCGTCGCCCGCGCCGGGATCACCGACGCCGACCGCAAGGTCGACGCCCGCGGCAACCTGCCGGCGAAGGAGGCCATCAAGCGGAAGCTCGACCCCTTGCAGTGGGACCTGTACGACGAGACCCTCGCCGAATTGGCCGGGGACTGCCGGTCGATGGACCTCCCGCTGATGATGATCATCATCCCCCGCGTCGGCAAGGACTCCGACCCCAAGGCGCGGGCCGATTCCGTCGGCCGGCTCCAGGCGATGGCCGCGCGGCACGACCTGCCGATCTACGACCTGACCGACACCTTCGACGGCATCAACCCCGCCCGGCTGGAGATCGCCGCCTACGACGACCACCCCAACGCCGAGGGGCACGAACGGCTCTTCAAGGCCCTGACGCACCACCTGGTCACCGACCAGGGCCGGTACGAACTCCTGTTCCCCGGCCGGAAGGCGGCGGAGGAATCGGCCCTGCCCGAGGACCTGCCCTGACCCCGACCGGACGCCCCGCAACTTGACCGAAGCCGCGACCCGAGACACGGACGGACCAGCCGCCATGGACGGACGCCACCTGAGCCGACTGCTGGAGGAGGCCGCCGCCGCCCACCCCGGGCGCGCCGCCGTCGAGGACGGCCGCGGCGGCTCCCTGACCCACGCCGAGCTGCTTCGCGCCGCCGACCGCGTCGCCTCCCGCCTGGCCCGATGGGGGGTCGGCCGGGGCGACCGCGTCGGCCTCTGGCTCCCCAAGAGCATCGAGGCCGTCGCCGCCATCCACGGGGCCCTCCGGGCCGGCGCCGTCTACGTCCCCGTCGACCCCACCGGCCCCGCCGGCCGCGCCGAGGGGATCTTCACCGACAGCGGCGCGAAGGCGGTCGTCGTCTCGTCGAAACTGGCCCCCGCGCTCCGCGAGGCCTGGGCCGACCGCGCCGACGCCCCCCGGCTGATCGTCGTCGGCGACGGCGACCCGGCCGGCGAGCCCGCGCCCGGCGAGGCGTCGTGGGACGCCGTCATGGCCGACGACGCCCCCAGCGCCACGCCCCCGCCGCGACACCACGACGACCTGGCCTACATCCTGTTCACCTCCGGGTCGACCGGGAAGCCGAAGGGGGTGATGCTCTCGCACGCCAACGCCTTCACCTTCCTGGACTGGTGCCGCGACGCCCTCGGCCCCTGGGAGGAAGGCGACCGCTACTCCTCGCACGCCCCCTTCCACTTCGACCTGTCGATATTCGACCTCTTCGTCTGCGCCCTGAACGCGGGCACGCTCGTCCTGATCGACGAGACGCTCGCCAAGGAGCCCGCGGCGCTGGGCGATTTCATCCAGGAGCGGCGGATCTCCGTCTGGTACTCCGCCCCCTCGATCCTGGCGATGATGACCGAGCACGGCCGGCTCGACCGCCCCGGCTTCGTCGCCCCCCGGCTGGTTTTGTTCGCCGGCGAGGTCTTCCCGATCGCCCCGCTGAGGAAGCTGCGGAGCCTCTGGCCCGACTCCCACCTGTGGAACCTCTACGGGCCGACCGAGACCAACGTCTGCACCGCGCTGAAGATCCCCGCGACGATCGACGACGCCCAGGACGGCCCGTTCCCGATCGGCCACGCCTGCCCGCCGCTGGTCGGCCGGGTGGTGGACGAGGAGGGGCGGACCCTGCCGGCCGGGACGCAGGGGGAGCTGGTCATCGCCGGCCCGGGCGTCATGCGGGGTTACTTCGGCCGCGACGATCTCACCGAGGCGGCCTTCTTCGCCGATGATCGCGGCGAGAGGTGGTATCGCACCGGCGATCTCGTCGTCGACGACGGTTCCGGGTGCTATCTTTTCCACGGCCGTCGCGACCGCATGGTCAAGAAGCGGGGATACCGGATCGAGCTGGGGGAGATCGAATCGGCCATCTATCGCCATCACGAGGTGGACCGGGCCGCGGTGGTCTCCAGCAGCGACGAGTCCGGCGTCTCGATCGCCGCGTTCGTCGCCATGAAGCCGGAGGGGAAGAAGTCGCTCATCGCCATGAAGCGGCACTGCTCCATCCACCTGCCGAACTACATGATCCCGGATCGGATCACGTTCCTGGACCGGCTGCCGGCGACCTCGACCGACAAGGTCGATTATCAGAAGCTCAAGGCCCTGGCCGTCGGGGGGGAATGACGCCGTGAAGCACATCGCCCGCCGCATGTTCACCTGGAAGTTCTACTTCTACGAGATGCTGCTGCCGGGGCTCGGCGCGATGTCGCCGGAGCGGGCCGACGCGATCGTGCGGAGGGCGGGCTGGATCTCCACGTACCTCCGGCCCGGCCGCCGCGCCCGGCTGAAGGGGGCGATGGACCGGGTCGACGCGCTGCTGCGGCGCGACGGCGGCAAGGCCGCCTGGCGCGACCTCGCCGAGAGCGCCGCGCGGTTCACCGCGCGCGACTACCCGCTCGACGGCGCGACCGACGCCGAGGCCCTCGCCCGCTTCGACGCCGTCGGCTTCGAGGCGGTCCGGGAGGCCATGGCCAAGGGCAGGGGGGCGATCCTGGTCGGCAGCCACATGGGGGCGCACGTCGCCGGGATGCACTGGCTGTTCCGCCGCGAGCCGGCGATCCGCGCGCTGGTCCAGCGCCCCAAGCACGTCTCGCGCGAGCTGGACCGCCGCTTCGACGCGGCCGTCGCCCCGTACCCACAGGCCGAGTTCTTCCTGAGGCGCGACATGGCCCCCGCCGCGGCCGTCGGCCGGATGATGCAGGCCCGCGCCGCGCTCCGCGACGGCCACGCCCTCTACCTCAACGGCGACATCGTCTGGGACGGCCCGAACACCCGGACCTGCCGCCTGCTGGGGCGCGAGCACCCGTTCCTCGCCGTCTGGGCCGAGCTGGCCTGCCTGACGCGCGCGCCGGTCTTCCTCGTCTTCTGCCGGCACCTGGACGCCGGCCGGTTCGCGATCGAGTTCAAGCCGCTGGACGCCGCGAGCCCCGCGCGCCCTGAGCAGCTCCTCGCCGCCTACCTCGCCGAGGTCGAGGCCCAGGTCGCCCGCGACCCCGCCGAGGCCGTCGCCTACCTGACCTGGCCCTGCTACACCGACGCCCCCGACGCCGCCGTGGCCCACGCCCCCGCCCACCGCGCCGAAGCCCATCCGCACGCCCCCTGCTCGCGGGCCCGCCTCGCCAAGGATCCGGTCACCGCCTGAACCGGGTACGCCGTTTGCGTCCATCCCCCCGGCGGATCGGCGGCCCGATGGTCGTCGGCGTCGAAGGCACGCCGGCCGGCATGGATTCGGGGGGACCATCATGACGGCCTTCCCCCCTGGTGGGGGAAGGTGGCCCGAAGGGCCGGATGAGGGGGGGGCGAGCGACTCGAGCATTGGAGTTGGGAGGGGCCTCCCGAGGCCGACGGCCTGGGCCGTCTCCCGAACTCCGATGCTCCCCGGGCAAGCCCCCCCTCATCTGACTCCTTCGGAGTCTGTCTTCCCCCACCAGGGGGGAAGACCGTTTGGCGCGACCTTCCTCGGGATCCGTGGCTGGCGGGAAAACCGGAGGGAAGGTCCAGTCATGGGCAAGGCCAGGCGCGTCACCAACGGCAAGGTCCGCTACGGCATCGTCGGCGTGGGGGCGATCTCCCAGGGCTCGTTCATGCCCGGCGTCCGCAACACCAAGAACTCGACGATCACGGCCATCGTCACCGGCGACACCGACAAGGCCGAGGCGATGCGAGAAACCTACGGCGACCTGGCGGTCTACCACTACGACGACCTCGACAAGCTCATCGCCGACGACGTGGTCGACGCGCTGTACGTCGCCACGCCCAACCACCTGCACACGCCCTACGTCGTCCCGGCGCTCAAGGCGGGCATCCACGTCCTGCTGGAGAAGCCCATGGCGACCACCGAGGGCGAGTGCAAGGAGATGATGGCCGCCGCCGAGGAGAGCGGCGCGAAGCTGATGATCGCCTATCGGCTCCACTTCGAGCCGGCCACCGTCGCCGCGATCGAGCAGGTCCGCGACGGGACCATCGGCGCGCCTCGCCTGTTCACCTCCACGTTCTCGCAGGCCCTCGACCCGGAGAACCACCGGGCGAAGCACGGCTTCGACGCCGGCCCGGTGTACGACCTGGGGGTCTACCCGATCAACGCCTGCCGGCAGTACTTCGGGGCCGAGCCGATCGAGGTGCACGCCGTCGCCTCGCGATACGCCGAGTGGGGGTTCGACCTGGACGACACCGTCAGCGTCACGCTGCGGTTCCCGGACGACGCCCTGGCCTCGTTCGTCGTCTCCTACGCCATGGACGAGTACGAGCAATACGAGCTGGTCGGCACCAAGGGGAGCATCGCGTTCCGGCCGGCGTTCGGGTACGGCGTCGGCCTGGAGTACGACGTCAAGGCCGGCGGCGAGACCCAGCACCGGACGCACCCCGAGACCGACCAGTTCGGCACCGAGGCCGATTACTTCTCGCGCTGCATCATCGAGGACAAGGACCCGGAGCCCGACGGCGAGGAAGGCTGGTGCGACGTCCGGATCGTCGAGGCGATCCGTCGCGCCCTGGAGACCGGGACCGCCCAAAAGCTGGAACCCCACGCCCGCAAGCGTCGGATCGAGCCCTCCCAGGCGATGGGCCTCCCTCCGGCCCCCAAGGTGGAGCTGGTCGACGCGGCTCAACCGAGCCGCAACGACGATTGACGCGCCGACGGCTCTCGCGTCGCGCCTCGCCGTCGGTCAAGGGGCGAGTAGCGCGATGGCGAGGATGGCGACCAGGCCGATGGCCAGGGCCAGCAGCGAGAAGTGCAGGAGCCATCGGCTGTCGTCGAAGAACCCGGGCCGCGACGCGCCGTGGGGGGGGCGGTAGCGGGCGGCGACGGGGGGCGGGGGCTGGCGGCGTCGCGGCGCCGGCGCGGGCTCGGCCTCGCCGAGGTCGCGGATCGAGATGACGCTCGGGCTGGAGTCGGCGGCGAGCAGGCGCAGGTCGTCCTCCTCCAGGATCGGCGGCGGCGGGTGGAAGGCGTGGGCCGGCTCGCCGCCGGGGCCGAGGAGCGACCGGACATAGAGCGGGTCGGTCCAGCGCGCCAGGTCGACGCGAAGCTCGGCGCAGGACTGGTAGCGGTCGGCCGGCTCCTTGGCCATGAGCTTGCGGACGATCGCTCCGAAGGCGGCGGGGACCCCCTTCGCCACCTTCTCGATCGGCTCGGGGTCGTCCATCCGCTGCTTGTAGATCTTGTTGATGGCGTCGCCCCCCTCGAACGGCGGCGCGCCGGCGAGCGCGAAGTAGAGGGTGCAGCCCAGGCTGTAGAGGTCGCTGCGGGCGTCGGCGCGGGTGGCGTCGCTGAGCTGCTCCGGGCTGGCGTAGTCGAGCGTCCCCAGGAGGGTGTTGGCCCGCGTCAGGCCCCCCTCCTCGCCGAGCGCCTTGGCCAGGCCGAGGTCGAGGATCTTGGCGTCCCCCTCCGGGGTGATCATGACGTTGGAGGGCTTGATGTCGCGGTGGACCAGCCCGGCGGCGTGCGCCGCCTCCAGGCCGTCGACGATCCGCAGGAACAGCTTCGCGGCCGTCGCCACCCGCAATGGCCCGTAACTCTCGTCCTTGACGAGTTCGAAGAGGCTCAGGCCGGGGATGTACTCCAGCACCATGAAGTGGACGTCGCCGTCGCGGCCGAACGTCAGGGTGCGGGCGACGTTGGGGTGGTTGCAGCGCGAGGACAGCTCCATCTCGCGCTTGAACCGGGCGAGGCTGTTGGCCTGCTCCTGGGCGCGCCGGGGGGGGAGGACCTTGATGGCCACCTGGCGGCCGTCCTCCTCGTGGGCGGCGAGGTAGACCTTGCCCATGCCCCCCTCGCCGAGCTGGCGGAGGACGCGGTAGCCCCCCAGGAAGAAGCCGCGGGTCGCTCCGGCGAGGAGCTTGCCGGCCTGGTACTGCGTCAGGAGCTTGCGCTGGACCATCCGGCGCGCCAGCGCGGTGGCGTCGTCGCGGCCGGCGGAGGCGCGCAGGGACGCCAGCTCGGCCGGGGGGACCAGGCCCGAGCGGCCCACGCATTCCAGGAACTCATCCAGCCCGATCATCGCCCGACCTTCACCGCCATGTGGATCCGAGGCGCGCCGCCCGCCGCGAGCGGCTCACTCGTGGGCGACGACGTGGACGATCAGGCAGGTGATGTTGTCCTTGGAGTCGTTCGCCAGCGCCAGGTTCTTCAGCAGGGCCGCGGCCTCCTGGGGGTCGTCGACGGTCCCCAGGACGCGGGCCATCTCGTCGTCGGCGATGACGCCGGTGAGGCCGTCGCTGGCCATGAGGAAGCGGTCGCCGCGGCGGACGTCCATCACGCGGAAGTCCTCCGGCCCGGTCCGGGCGTCCTTGCTCCCCAGGTAGAGATACAGGACGTTGCGGAACTTGTGGTTGTCCAGCTCCTCGGCCGTGATGGTGCCGGCGTCGAGCAGGGCGCGGGCGAGGGAGTGGTCCTTGGTGAGGCACTCCATCACGCCGTCGCGGAGGCGGTAGGCGCGGGAGTCCCCCAGGCCGGCGACGTAGACCTTGTCCGGGAGGAACTGGGCCAGGACCACGGTCGTCCCCATGTTGGCGAACTCGGTCATGGCGCCGGAGCTGCCGAGGATCTCCTGGTTCACCTGGGCCACGGCCTCGCGGATGGCCTCCTGGACGTGGCGGGGCTCGGCGTCGCCGGGGGCGAGCCGCTTGGCGACCTCGCGCGGGATCAGCTCCACGGCCATCAGGCTGGCCTGCTCCCCGCCGTGCTGGCCCCCCATGCCGTCGGCCACGATGAACAGGTTCGGCGGGTCGAGCGTGACGGCCGAGGTCTCGCCGCTGTCCCCCGAGCCGTCGTATCGGACGGGGCGGCGGCCGGGGACGAAATAGTTGTCCTCGTTGTGCTCGCGGTAATTGCCGCGCACCGAGACGACGCCCACCCTGAGCCGCAGGCGGCCCGGGTCGAGGGTCAGCGAGGAGAGGGTGGCGAACTCGTCGGTGGCCTCCGGGTCGCGGCCGGTCCCGCCGCCGAACTTGCGCCGCCACCATCGCTTGAGGCTGAATAACAGGGCCACGAGAGTCGCCTTCTCTTCCTCGATGATCGACGCGGGACGGCCCGTGGGGGCCGGGGGGTCATGTGCGCGCGTGCGCCGGGCTCGCCCAGCGCATGAGGTCGTCGACGCCGATGGACCGATACGTCAGGAAGATCTCGCCCGCCTCGAACCCCGCCGTCAGCCCGTGATAGCGGTTCATGGTCTCCACGGCGTCGAAGATCCCTACCTTGCGCGCCGGGAATTGTGTCTCGTAACAGCGGATGGCTTCCAGCTTCACGTCCAGGGTGGGGCCCACGTCGGCGATGACGAAGCCGGACGACTCCGGCAAGTCTAATCCATGCAGGGCCAGCGGGAAACTCAATTGATTCGCGATCGTGTGAGGGGGGAGGCCGTCGAAGTGCTCGTCCCACTTGGTGAGGCGGCTGTAGAAGACGGCGGCGTCGGTGATGAGCATCGCCTGGTAGTGGTCGGGCGAGGCCATGACGGTCCGGCCGCCGAAGCCGACGACCACCTTGGGCCGATGCCGCCGGAAGATCTTCGCCAGCGCGACGCGCGATTCGAAGTCGTCGAACAGGCGGCGGTTGGGGAGGTTCAGGTTGAACCGGCGGGTCACGCCGAGGATCTCCGCGGCGCGGCGGGCTTCCTCCAGGCGGACGTCGGGGCCGGGGGATCTCGGGGTCGGCTCGCCGTCGGTCAGGTCGACGATCCCGACGGCGTAGCCCTTGCGGGCGAGCCGGGCGAGGGTGCCGCCGCAGGCGATCTCGACGTCGTCGGGATGGGCGCCCACGGCGATCAGGTCGAGTTCCACGTCGTCGGTCGCTGGCATCCTCGGCTCGTCCTCCGGTTGGTCTGGACCCCGCTCGCTCGTCCGCCCGCCCTCGCGCCCGGCTCAGCCCCGCGACGGGGCCGGCTTCGTGGCGGCCAGGAGGAACGAGGGGGGGATGGCGTCGAAGCGGAGCGATTCCATCTGCTCGACGCCGCGGGCGATCATGACGTTCCAGGCCCGCGCCGGGGCCCCCAGCCGCTTCATCGCCAGGTAGGTCGACGAGAGCGCCTCCACCGTCGCCACGTTCACCGCCAGCGTCCCCCCCGGCCGCAGCCGGGCGAAGGCCGCCTCGATGAGCGGGTCGAACTGGCGCGTCAGGCCGCCGATGAACACGGCGTCCGGGTCGGGCAGGTCGGCGAACGCCTCCGGCGCGCGGCCGTCCACGGCGCGGACGTTCGTCGCCCCGAATTCCTCGGCGTTCCGCCGCAGCAGGGCCAGCACGGCCGCCTCGGGCTCGATCGCGTAGACCGCCCCCAGCGTGGCGAGCCGCGCCGCCTCGATCGCCAGCGACCCGCTGCCGGCGCCGACGTCCCACACGACCGAGGTCGGCCGGATGTCGAGCTGCGCCAGGGCCATCGCCCGGACCTCGGCCTGCGTCACCGGCCCGGAGACGGGCTCCCCCTGGGCGAAGGCGTCGTCGGGGTTGCCGAACAGGCGACGCCCCCCCTCGCCCCCCGCGGCGCGGTCTGGCCGGCCCGGCTCGCGGACCAGGATCAGCACGTTCAGCGGCGAGAACTCCATCGCCGCCAGCTCGGGCAGCTCGGCCTGGGTCACGCGCTCGTCGGGCGACCCGAGGTTCTCGCAGACGTACGCCCGGAAATAGTCGATGCCCTGGCCCAGCAGCGCCCGGGCCACTTCCGCGGGGGTGTGCCGCTCGTCGGGGAACAGGCCGGCCTTCTCGGCCGTGCGGATCCGGTCGACCACCGTCGCCAGGGGGCGGTCGGACAGGCTGGCGAGGTACGCGTCCTCCCAGCTCTCCTTCACGCGGGCGAACGCCAGTTGCATGCTGCTGACGTGGGGGACGACCTCGAAGCCGTCCTTGCCCAGGCGGTCGCAGACGTAGCGGGCGACGCCGTAGAACAGCGGGTCGCCGCCGCAGACCAGGACCGGCCGCCGCGACGACATCGCCGCGCGGACCTGCTCCAGCGCCGCGGGCATCTCGGGCTCCAGGACCTCCTTGCGCGCGGCGATCTCGCCGACCAGCCCCAGCGCCGAGGGGGCGCCCAGGACGTGGTCGGCCTCGGCCAGGACGCGGCGGGCGGCCTCGGTCAGCCCGGCCGTCCCGTCGTCGCCCACGCCCAGGATCACCATCTTGGATCGCGGCTCGGCGGTCATGGACGTCTCGGCTCGCGAAGGGGGTCGGTCAAGGCCGGCGACGGCGCCGGGCGGTCAGGGACGTGCATTGTAAGCGGCCGGGGCCGCGTCGACCAGGGACCGGGGGCGGAAGGCCGCGCGCCGGCCGACCGCCCCCCGCGTCGGGTCAGGCCTGCTGGGCCAGGGTGGCGAGGATCCCCTGCATGAAGGCGGGGAGGTCGTCCGGGGTGCGGCTGGTGACGATGTTGCCGTCGCGGACGCACGCGCCGTCCTGCCAGACGCCGCCGGCGTTCTCGACGTCGTCCTTGATCGCGAAGAAGCCGGTGACGTTGCGGCCCTGGATGCAGCGCGCGGAGCAGAGCATCCAGGGGCCGTGGCAGATCGCGCCGACGACCTTGCCGAGCTTCGCGGCGTCGGCCACGAGCTGGATCATCGCCGGGGTCCGGCGCATGTGGTCGGGCGAGTAGCCGCCGGGGATGATGACGACGTCGAAGTCGTCGGCCTTCACGTCCGCCGCGGCCACGTCCGACTTGGCCGGGTAGCCGTGCTTGGAGGCGTAGGACTCGCCCGCCTTCGGGCCGACGATCTTCACGTCGAAGCCGGCCTCGCGGAGGCGGTACACCGGGTACCAAAGCTCCAGGTCCTCGTACAGCTTCTCGACCAGGACGGCCGCGGTCTTGCCGCCGAGACTGCTCATCGGGTTCGCTCCCTCGTTCGAGTCGTGTCGGGTCGTGTCGTAAGCGGGTAGGGCCGCCGGTCAGCCGCGGGCCGCGGCGTGGGCCTCGGCCGGGGCGTGCTCGGCCATCGACCGGGCGATGCCCTCGTCGAAGCCGTAAGGCGGGGCGTAGCCCAGCACGCGGCGGGCCTTCTCGATGGAGTAGTCCAGGTGGAGGCCCAGGAACTTGTAGCGGGCCTTGTTGATGATGGGGGCGTCCTTCCGGCCGCGGAGCCGGGCCCCCCCCTCGACGACGGTGGCCAGGAACTTCGCCAACTTCAGCGGGATCTTCCGCTTCGGCGCCGGGAGCCCGGCCAGCTCGGCGACGCTCCCCACGAATCGGCGCTTGCTGACGGGCTCGCCGTCGGTCAGGTTGAAGGTCTCCCCCACGGCGTCGGGGCTCTCGGCGGCGAGGAAGATGCCGTGCACGAGGTTCTTGACGTAGATGCAGTTCAGCGCCTGCTCGCCCGAGCCGAAGTAGGCGAACGTGCCGCGCCTGAGGTTCGTCAGCAGCTTGGGAAGAACGGTGCGGTCGCGCTCGCCGTAGATGAACCCGGGGCGGACGACCGCGACGGGGAGGCCCTTCTCCTTGCAATACTTGAGGGCGAGGGCCTCGGCCTCGGTCTTGGAGCGGGTGTAGGCGTCGAGCGAGTCGGCGGCCGGCGGGGTGGTCTCGTCGGTGCCGAAGTGGTCGCGCCCCTCGTAGACGCCCAGCGAGCTGACGTGGACGAACCGCCCCACCTTGGCGGCGACGGCCGCGTCGAGCAGGAGCCGCAGGGCCTCGACGTTGAGGCGGCGGAACTCCGCCAGCGTCCCCCAGTCGCCCACCTTGGCGGCGCAGTTGAAGATCCAGTCGGTCCCCTCGGCCCCGCGGGCCAGGGCGTCGGCGTCCTCCAGGTCGCCGAGGACCTTCTCGACGCCCCACTCGTCGAGCTTGCGGGTGTCGCTGGAGGCGCGGACCAGCGCCTTGACGCGGTGGCCGCGGGCGAGGGCCTCCTCGACCGCGTGGCCGCCGACGAGGCCGGTCGCGCCGGTGACGAAGATGGTCTTGGGGCTGGTGCTCATGGCGGGGGGCCTCGACCGCGAGGTCCGCTGCGTCTGCGCCGGGCGCGGTCATCTTCCCGGGACGGCTCGTCGTTCCAATCTGGGGCGGGGGGATGGTCGGAAGCCATCCCCGATCGATCCTACCCGATCGGCGGCGGGGGTCAAATCGCCCGGCGGCGGGGGAGGGGATAGGGGTGGCCTTGGGCCCGACGGTCGGTGTAGTGTGGGGGATGGGGCCGGCGGGCGGGCCGCGATCGGCCGCCGGGGCCGCCTCGCGGGGTCGTCAACTTAACGGGGGAAGGGACGGGTCGCAATGTCCGCCAGCATCAAGCCGGAAGAAGTCGCCTCGTATCGCCGCCTGCTGGAGGGCCTGTCGGACCGCCTCCGTGGCAACGTCGACCGCATGACCGACGAGGCGCTCGGCCGCGGCGACGACCAGTCCAACCTCTCCAACGTCCCGCTCCACATGGCGGACGTCGGCACCGAGAACTTCGACCAGGAGTTCACCCTGGGGCTGATCCAGAACGAGCAGGAGACGCTCAGGATGATCGACGCGGCCCTCGACCGCGTCGACGCCGGCGGCTACGGCGCCTGCCAGGAGTGCGGCGGGCCGATCGCCAAGGCCAGGCTCCAGGCCCTCCCCTACACGCCGCACTGCATCGAATGCGCGCGGAAGCTGGAGAACCCCGCATGACGCCCCGCGTCTTCGCGAGCCGCATCCTCCTGTTCCTGGCCCTCGCCCTCGGCGGCGCGGGGCTGGACCTGGCCACCAAGTCGATCGTCTTCCAGGCGGTCGGCGAGCCGGGGTCCCCGCCGCGGTCGGTCGTCGGCGAGGTGCTGGAGCTGCGCACCAGCTACAACAAGGGCGCCCTCTGGGGCTTCGGCCGGAGCGTGCCGCACAGCAGCCTGATCTTCGCCGGCCTCTCGGTGGTCGCCGGCGCGGCGATCGTCGGCTGGCTGTTCGTCGGCGGCGCGGCGGCGAGCCTCCCGCTGACCGTGGCCCTCGGCCTCATCATGGCCGGCGCGATCGGCAACTGCCATGACCGCCTCGTCTTCGGCCACGTCCGCGACTTCGTCCACTTCCACGTCGACTCCGTGGGCTTCAACTGGGCCATCTTCAACGTCGCCGACGTCATGCTCGTCTGCGGCGCCTGCACCCTGGTCCTCTTCGCCCTCCGCCCCGACCCCGTCCCCACGCCCGAGCCCGGCCCCGAAGCCGGCGAAGCCGCCGACCTTGACGACGCCGCGCCCGCCCCCCACGCCCGCGACGCGGAGTCGGCGCGGGCCTCGTCTTGAGCCATGGACGACAGGGCCTTTCGACGGAGGTCATCCGGATGACGATCACCTTCGACATCCCCCAGGACATCGAGCGCCAGCTTGGTCGGCCCCCCGGAGAACTCGGTGAGAGGGCCCGGGAGGCCCTGCTGATCGATCTCTTCCGCGAGGGTGAGATCACCCATCGCCAACTGGCCGAGGCGCTCGCCCTCGGCCGCTATGAGACCGACGGACTCCTGAAGCGGTACGGCGTGGGTCTCGACGTGAGCGCCGAGGAAATCCGCGAGGAACGCGGCCTGCTCGGCCGCGCCCGGACGTGATGATCGCGGTCTCGGACACGACGCCGCTGAATTATCTGATCCTGATCGAGGCCGAAGGCGTCCTCCCCTCCCTGTTCACGACCGTGTACATCACGCCGGCCATCGTCTCGGAGATGAGCCATCACCGCGCCCCGGACGTCGTCCGGGCCTGGGTGCGATCGCTCCCTCCATGGGTCGTTGTCGAGGCCCCGACGCGGATCGATCCGGGGCTGCCCCCGAACCTCCATCGTGGCGAGGCCGAGGCGCTCTCCCTCGCCATGGAGACGGGCCCCGATTGGGTGCTCCTGGACGATCGATCCGCGCGGCGGGCCGCCAGGGACCGGGGGATGTCGATTGCGGGAACTCCGAACCTGCTCGAGGAAGCGGCCGTCCGGGGCCTGCTCGCCATCGAGGACGCCATTGATCGACTCCGCGGGACGAACTTCAGGGCCACCGAGGCCCAGTACCGGGCAATCCTTGAGAATGTGGCTCGACGCCGCGCCGACCCTCCCCCTCACACGTCGTAGTAGAGTGTGAACTCGTAGGGATGAGGGCGGACGCGGAGGGCCTCGACCTCGTAGGTCTGCTTGTACCAGATCCAGGTGTCGATGACGTCGGGGGTGAAGACGTCGCCGCGGAGGAGGAATTCGCGGTCGGCGCGGAGGGCGTTGAGCGAGTCGTGGAGCGAGCGCGGGACGGCGGGGACCTTGGCCAGCTCCTCGGGCTGGAGGTCGTAGACGTCCTTGTCCAGCGGGTCGCCGGGGAGGATCTTGTTCTGCACGCCGTCGAGCACGGCCATGAGCATCGCCGAGAACAGCAGGTAGGGGTTCGCCGCGGCGTCGGGGCAGCGGTACTCGATGCGACGGCTCCGGGGGCTGGCGCCCGAGACCGGCACGCGGACGATCGCCGCGCGGTTGCGGCGGCTGTACGCCAGCTTGGTCGGGGCCTCGAAGCCCTCGATGAGCCGCTTGTAGCTGTTGGTCGTCGGGTTGCCAAACGCGCAGAGGGCCGCGGCGTGCTTGAGAAGGCCGCCGACCGCGTAGAGGCCCAGGTCGCCCAGGCCGGCGTAGTGGTGGCCCCCCAGCAGGGGCTCGCCGTCCTTCCAGAGGGACAGGTGCGTGTGCAGCCCGGAGCCGTTGTCGCCGAAGAGGGGCTTGGGCATGAAGGTGGCGGTCTTGCCGCCGCGATGGGCGACGTTGCGGATGATGTAGCGGGCCACCATGACCTGGTCGGCGGCCTCCATCAGGTCGCGCGCCTCCAGGTCGATCTCGCACTGGCCGCCGGTGGCGACCTCGTGGAAGTGCGAGGTGACGCCGATGCCGCACTCGCCCATCCGCCGGGCCATCTGGGACCGCAGGTCGACCAGGCTGTCCGTGGGGGGGCAGGGGAAGTATCCCAGGCCGGAGCCGGGCTTGTAGCCCAGGTTGGGGGACTCGGCCCGGCCGCGGTTCCACGCCCCCTCGACGGAGTCGACGTGGTGGAACGCCTCGTTGGGGCGCTGGTCGAACCGGACGTCGTCGAAGACGAAGAATTCCAGCTCCGGGGCGATCAGGCAGACGTCGGCGATGCCGGTGCTCCGCATGTGGGAGACGGCCTTGCCGGCGATGTTGCGGGGGTCGCGGGTGTAGTCCTGGTGGGTGATCGGGTCGTGGATGTTGCAGATCATGGTGAGCGTGGGCTCGGCCATGAACGGATCCACGAGCGCGGTCTCGGGCTGGGGGACGACCAGCAGGTCGGCCTCGTTGATCGCCCGCCAGCCGACGACGGACGAGCCGTCGAAGCCGATGCCTTCCTCGAAGGTCTCCTCGGTGAGGGCGTCGGCCGGGATGGAGAAATGCTGCCAGACGCCCGGGAAATCCATGAACCGGAGGTCGACCGTGGTGACCTCGCGCTGACGGATCTGGGCCAGGACTTCTTTGGGGCTCACCGCGGGCGGCTCCGGGGGGTTGGCTCTGGACCCTGTCGCTTCGTCACCCCACAGCTTACCATCGGGACGAGGGCGAGGCGGGATCGGCTGGGGTCGGCGCGGGCCGATCTTCCAGCCTACAACGATCTCCCGGCCCGGTCGAGGAGGCCCGGCCGTGCCCGGCGAACCCGCCCCGCGCTTCGCCCTGCTGGAGCACTCCTGGGATGGGGTCCACTGGGACCTCCTCCTGGAACGCGGCGGCGTGCTCCGGACGTGGGCGCTCGACGGCGTCCCCGCCCTCGGGGTCGAGAGGCTGGGGCGGCCACTCCCCGACCATCGGCTCGTCTACCTCGACTACGAGGGGCCGATTTCCGGCGACCGGGGGTCGGTGCGGCGGGTGGACGGTGGGGAGTACGGGGTGATCGAGTGGTCCGAGGGGGAGGACGAGGGACGGATTCGCGTCCGGCTCCGAGGACGTCAGCTCGTCGGGGAGGTCCTCCTGATCAGGATGCCCCTCCGCGACGAGACGGTCCCGGCGGGGGCGGTCTGGAAGGTCTCCCTGGGGAACGTGGACTGAAGGATCCGGCGCGAGGGGAGAGTCGGCCGTAGGAACGCGCCGCGGGCGCGGTCGGAGCGCCCGGCCAGGCGGATCTGGCCGGAGCGGACGTCGACGTCGTCGAGGCGGACGTCCTCGCGGCTGAGGCTGGGGGTGTAGCGGAGCCGCATCACGGGGTAGCCGTCGACTTTCCGCCAGTCGGCGTCCACGCCGTAGGCCTGCCCGCGCTCGATGAGCCGGTCCAGCACCTGGTCGGCCGGGACGGGGAGGATCCCCGCGCGGATCTTCTCCAGGGTCAGCTCGACGGTGTTGTCGGCCGGGATCCGGGGCCTCGCGACCACCGTGACGACCGGCGAGAGCAGCCCCCGGTCGAGCCGGAACGCCAGGACGACGCGCCCGGACTCGAACAGGATGCGGGGCTCGCTGACCTCCGGCGGGAGCTGGTCGGCGAAGTGGGTGACCAGGTCGTCGGCGAGCCAGGCGTTCACCTCCTCGTCGGAGAAGACGGCCTCCCACGTCGGCTCGTTGCAGATGTCGTTGTGGAGCTGGAGGCTCTGGGCGACGAACCGCCGCGACCTCTTGTCGATCTGCTCGGGCGAGAGCGCCAGGGGCACCATCGCGCGATAGTAGCCCGGCTCGTAGGTCAGCGCGAGCCACGCGGCGACCGGCGCCAGCAGCGCCAGGCCCCCGAGCACCGCGGCGACCTTCCACCTCTTCGAAAGCTTTCTTCTCATCAACGTCCCCTCGGAACGGGAGGAGCGCCGGAGCGTTGAGGATCGACCCGCCCGCGATCCAGGGGGACCGGGACGCCGGTGGCAAGGTTGAGGATCGAGGACGAGGAGGCTGGACCGGACTGGCGCGAAGGATACGAGCCGGCGGGCCGCCGGTCAATCCGGGCTCGCGCCCATGGGTCCCGTCTCCCGGCCCACGCCCATCGGGGCGCGACCGGGGCCATCGGACGCAAGGACTGTTCCGACAATGACTTGACCGGGGAAATATCGGCCCCGGCCGTCGCGTGGAGCATCTTTTTTTCGACGTGGCGGAGCCTTCCGGGAGGTTACGCCGCCACGGCCGACACATTTCCGAAGGTGGAACGCCCACGCGGCCTTGGAGGCATGCTCAGTCCGCCGGCTCGCCCGAGGGTGCCGGGATGTCGACGTCCAGGCCGATCGGCGCGCCGAGGTCCGGCGTCCCGTCGTCGGCCCAGTCGATCTTCTGGGCGCGGGCGGAACGGTCGGCGTAGCCGATGGCCGCGCCGTGCTTGGCGTGGTAGGCGATCCAGTCCTCCCGGCCGTCGGGCGACTTGAAGAACGAGCAATGCCCGGGGCCGTAAACCCCCGCCTCGTCGTCGCGACGGAAGATTGGCTCGGGGTGCTGGCGCCACGATTCGGGCTTCATCGGGTCGGCGTCGGGGGCGATCGAGAGCATGCCGAGCTTGTAGTCGGGGGTGTCGGCCCCGCAGGTGGAGTAGACCAGGAAGACTGGCCCCTCATTCCCGCGGCGCAGGGCGACGGGGCCCTCGCGGACGACGTCGCAGCCCAGGCCGTCGACGTCCAGGTAGAGCCGCGGCCCCTCCAGCGTCCAGGGGTTCGTCATCCGGCTGATGTAGAGGCCCTGGCCCGACGGGCTCGGCCGCCCGCACCAGACGAAGTAGAGCGAGCCGTCCGGCATCGGCAGGACGGTGCCGTCGATCGCGTAGAACTCGTCCCTGGGGTCGGTCAGGAGCCTGGCCTTGAAGGTATACGGCCCCATCGGGTCGTCGCCGGCCGATTCCGCGACGTACATCCGGTGCGCCGGCTCGCGGCCGTCGCCGGCGGTGAAGTAGATGTACCAGCGCGGGCCGGAGCCGGCGTCGAGCCGGTGGAACTCGGGCGCCCACAGGTCGCGGCTGCGGCTCGGCTCGTCCTCCCGCCAGACGACCTGATCCTCGGCCGTCTTCAGGTCCGCCAGCCGGCGCGCCTTGCGGACCCGCACGTCGCGGGCGTTCGTCGCCGAGAGGTAGTACCAGCCGTCGTGGAAGAACAGCCACGGGTCGGCCCCGCTCCGCTTCAACGGGTTGCGGAACGTCGACGGCCCCTCCGCGCGGGCCGAGGCGGCGACCAGGAGGAGGGCGAGCAGCGGCGCGAGGCGCTTCATGGCGATTCTCCCGAGGACGCCGATGGGGCCGGCGTCGCCATCATCCCATGGCGGGTCGATCAGAAATACCGCGGGACGCCCGGATCGACTTCGAGGGACCAGGCGTCGACGCCCCCGCGGAGGTTGAGGACGCCGGGGAGCCCGTTCGCGGCCAGCCAGCGGGCGACGTGCATCGAGCGGACGCCGTGGTGGCAGTAGACGACGACCGGGCCGCGCGCGAGGGCCGCGCGGATCGGGTCCAGGCGGCCGGGGACCTCGCGCATGGGGATGAACAGGTCGCGGTCGGCGTCGGCCGGCGCGGGGATCGCGGCGAACGAGCGCTCGTCGGGCTCGCGCACGTCCAGCAGCGTGATCGGCTCGCCGGCGTCGAGCCGGTCCCGAAGGGCCTTCGGGTCCAGCTCGACGATCGGGTCGTTGCTCATCGGCTCACTTCGCCCCGAAGTGGGACTGGAGGAGCGGCAGGTCCAGCTCCGGGTAGACCGGGAACGAGCCGAGCAGCTTCGCCACGCGGTCGCTGGCCTCCTGCTCGGCCCTGGCGTCGAGCGTGTACTTGGCCTTGTCCTTGCCGCCGGTCTTGGACTCGCCGGGGACGACGTTGGTGAGGACCAGCTTCACGACCTCGGCGATCTCGCGCATCTCGTCCGGGCCCATGCCCAGGGTGGTGACGGCGGGGGTGCCGAACCGCAGGCCGCTGGTGTACCACGGGCCGTTGGGGTCGAACGGGATCGTGTTGCGGTTGAGCGTGATCCCGCACCGACGCACCGCGTTCTCCGCCTGCCGCCCGGTGATGCCCAGCGTGGAGGCCACGTCGACCAGCACGATGTGGTTGTCCGTCCCGCCCGAGATCACCTTGAGCCCGACCTTCACGAACGCCTCGGCCAGGGCGCGGGAGTTCTCGACGATGCGCGCGGCGTAGGCGCGGTACTCGGGCTTGAGCGCCTCGGTGAAGGCGACGGCCTTGGCGCCCATAACGTGGGGCAGGGGGCCCCCCAAAACCAGCGGGCAGCCGCGGTCGACGTGCTCGGCGAACTCCTTCTTGCACATGACCAGGCCGCCGCGGGGCCCGCGCAGGGTCTTGTGGGTGGTGGTCGTCACCACGTCGGCGAAGGAGACCGGATCCTCGTCGCCGGTCAGGGCTTTGCCGGCGACCAGGCCGGCGAAGTGGGCCATGTCCACCATCAGCACCGCGCCCACCTTGTCGGCGATCTCGCGCATCCGGCGGTAGTTGATGTTCCGCGGGTAGGCGCTGAAGCCGGCCAGCAGGATCAGCGGCTTGATCTCGACGGCCTGGCGCTCGATGGCGTCGTAGTCCAGTAGCGAGGTCTCGCGGTCGACGGCGTAGGTGTGCGGCTCGAACATCCGGCCGGAGACGTTCAGCCGGTAGCCGTGCGTCAGGTGGCCGCCGGAGGCCAGGTCCAGCCCCAGCAGGCGCTGATTCCCGAGCGCGTGGCGGACCTTGTTCCACTGCTCGACGGGCATCTTGGTCCAGTCGTCCGGGGCGAGCTTGGAGGCGTCCTCCAGGCCGAGCACCTCGGCCATGCTGGACAGTTCCACGCGGGCGCGGAGGATGGCCCAGAAGGCGACCATGTTGGCGTCGGCGCCGCTGTGGGGCTGGGAGTAGGCGTGCTCGGCGCCGAACAGCTCGCGGGCGCGGGCGTCGGCCAGGTCCTCGACGCTGTCGACGTTGTCGCAGCCGGCGTAGAAGCGGCGGTGGGGGACGCCCTCGGCGTACTTGTCGGTCAGCAGGTTCCCCATCGCGAGCTGGGTCGCCAGCGACGAGTAGTTCTCGCTGGCGATCAGCTTGACGTTCGACCGCTGGTCGGCCAGCTCGGCGACGATGGCGCGGGCGACCTCCGGGGCGACCCCGGCGACGGTCTCCAGGCTCGCGAGGTAGGCCAGGAACGCGGGGGAGACTTCGCCGGCCGACTTGCCGGACAGGTAGCTCTGGATCAGTGAAGGTTGCATTTCGTCCCTTGCCGTCGTCGAGGAGGATGGGCCGAGCCGCCGGGGCCTGTCTCGCGGCGGACGCCCGGCTATAATCGGCCCGTCGGGGAGCGTCGACCGTCGCGGGTCGTCGGGGCGCCCGATTGAAAGGCTGATTGTATCGGCCGGCTCCACGGGGGCTCAAGGCCGCGAGGCGAGGGGGCGACGGCATGGCCGCGACGATCGGACCGGGGAGGACGCGGATCGGCTGGGTCGGGACGGGCGTCATGGGCTCGTCCATGTGCGGCCGGCTGATCGACGCCGGCTACTCGGCGACGGTCTTCAACCGCACCCCGGCGAAGGCCGAGGGGCTGGTCGCGAGGGGGGCGACGCTCGCCGGGTCGCCGGCCGAGGTCGCCGCGGGCTCGGACGTGGTCTTCACGATCGTCGGCCACCCCGCCGACGTCCGCGAGGTGATCCTGGGCGATCGCGGCGTCCTCTCGGCCGCCCGGCCCGGCGCGACGGTGGTCGACATGACCACCAGCGAGCCGTCGCTGGCCGTCGAGATCGCCGAGGCGGCGGCGGCGAAGGGGGTCGTCGCGCTTGACGCCCCGGTCTCCGGCGGCGACGTCGGGGCGCGCGAGGGGCGGCTGTCGATCATGATCGGCGGCGACGAGGCGGCCGTGGATTCGCTCCGCCCGCTGTTCGAGGTCATGGGCAAGGCGATCGTCCGCCAGGGGGGGCCGGGGGCGGGGCAGCACGCGAAGATGGTGAACCAGACGCTCATCGCCGCCAACATGGTCGGCGTCTGCGAGGCCCTGCTGTACGCCCACAAGGCCGGGCTGGACCCGACGACGGTCCTGGAGAGCGTCGCCACCGGCGCGGCCGGGTCGTGGAGCCTGAGCAACCTCGCCCCGCGGATGATCGCGGGCGATTACGGCCCGGGCTTCTTCGTCGAGCACTTCCTGAAGGACATGGGGATCGCCCTGGCGGAGTCGCGGCGGATGGGCCTGGCGATGCCGGGGCTGGCCCTGGCCGAGCAGCTCTACCGGGCCCTCGCCGCGCAGGGCAAGGCCCGCGAGGGGACCCAGGCCCTCATCCTGGCGCTGGCCGACCTGTCGCGGGTCGACTGGAAGGCTTGAGCGCCGGGCGTCGTCGCGGTATACAATAGGGGTTATACTAGCGTGAGGTCGCGCCCCGCGAGGGAGCCTCCGCGTCCGTGTCGGTCTCAACGGAAACCAAGGAGCACGCATGGCCAGTCGTCGTCGAGGCAAGGGTCGCCGGAAGGTCGGTCGCAAGAAGCGCCGCATGCGCAGCAAGATCCGCCACCGCAAGAAGTAATCGGTCGCGGGATCCCGACCGCCCCGGACCCGGCCCGCGCCAGGCGGCCCGCCGCGGCTCCGATCCCCGCCCTCCCGCTCATCATCGAGCCCCCCGGCAGCCCCGCCCGAGCCCCCTCGGCGGGGCTGCTCGTGTTCCCGGGCCGACCAAAACGCGACGACTCGCGCCAGCTGGCCTTCCCGGCGCGGGCGGGTTGGGGTACTGAAGACCCTCGCATGGCTCGTGGGCTGGATCCAGGGAAGGGGTGGCCTCGTGTACAAGTACCTGCTCTGCTGGCGGTATCTCCGCACCCGGTATATCGCGCTGGCGAGCATCGTCAGCGTGACGCTGGGGGTGGCCACGATGATCGTGGTGAACTCGGTGATGGCCGGGTTCGCCGAGAAGATGCGCGACCGCCTGCACGGCGTGCTCGCCGACGTGATCGTGGAATCCCGCTCGTTCGAGGGGTTCTGGAACTACGAGGAGGTCATGGCGCGGGTGAAGGAGGTGGGGGGCGACGACATCGTGGCGATGGCGCCGACGATGGAGACGCCCGGCATGCTCCGCATCAGCCGCGGCGGCCGCCCGGCCGAGACCCGCCTCGTGCAGATCATCGGCGTCCACCCCGAGGACCGCGCCAAGGTCGGCGACTTCGCCGAGCACCTCTTCGACCAGGAGGGGAACCCCATCCCCCCCTCGTTCGAGGTCAGCGAGGAGGTCAAGGCCCGCTCCCCCGCCGGCCGGGAGCTGAAGGCGCTTGAGGACGAGCCCCCGGACCCGTTCCTGGAGTCGACCCGCGAGTGGCTGGAGAAGAAGCGGGAGGAGCAGGTGCCGATCCACGGCGCGATCCTGGGCTACGCCCTGTCGACCGTCCACCTGGGCCACGGCAGGGAGGACGTCTACATCGCCGACATCGGCCAGAAGATCGCCCTGGCGTTCCCCATGCAGGCCAAGATCCCGCAGACCGGGGCCGACGACTACACGGTGGTCGGCTACTTCAAGAGCGGGATGAGCGAGTACGACTCCACCCACGTCTACGTCCCGCTGGAGCAATTGCAGCGGGCGCGGAACCTGATCCGCCCGTCCGACGGCAAGGGCTCGGTCAACCAGGTGCAGATCAAGCTCCGCGAGGGGGCCGACCTGGACGCCGTGGCCGACAAGATCCAGCTCGCGATGGAGCAGCTCTCGCCGATGTTCTTCATGGTCTCGACCTGGGAGCAGAAGCAGGGGCCGCTGCTGGCGGCGGTGGCGATCGAGCAGAGCATCCTGAACATCCTGCTGTTCTTCATCATCGCCGTGGCCGGGTTCGGCATCCTGGCGATCTTCTCGATGATCGTGGTGGAGAAGACCCGGGACATCGGCATCATGAAGGCGCTCGGGGCGTCGACGGCCGGCGTGCGGAACATCTTCCTGGGCTACGGCCTGCTGCTGGGGGCCGTGGGGAGCGGCGTGGGGATGGTCGGCGGCCTGCTGTTCGTCCGCTACATCAACGAGATCGAGAAGGGCCTCAGCGTCGTCCTCAAGCGCAAGGTCTTCGACGACTCCATCTACTACTTCGACCGGATCCCCACCCTGGTCGAGACCCACACGGTGATCGCGATCGTCGCCGGGGCGCTCCTGATCGCCGTCGGCGCGAGCGTCTGGCCGGCCCGGCGCGCGGCGAGGATGCACCCGGTCCAGGCCCTGCGGTTCGAGTGAGGCCGGATCGGCCCGTCGCTTCCCCTTCCCGCCCCGTCCCCCTGCACGGAAGACCCGGACGATGACCAGTCATATCGCGGCCTCCGGCCTTCGCAAGAGCTACCGCAAGGGCAAGATCGAGGTCCCCGTCCTCGACGGCGTCGACGTCGCCGCGGCGCGCGGGGAGCTGGTGGCCGTGGTCGGCGCCAGCGGGTCCGGCAAGAGCACCATGCTCCACCTGCTCGGCCTGCTCGACAAGCCCGACGCCGGCGAGGTCGTCCTGGACGGCCGCCGGATCGACGACCGCCCCGACCGCGAGCGCGACCGGCTCCGCAACCGGACCTTCGGCTTCATCTTCCAGTTCTACCACCTGCTGCCGGAGCTCTCGGCGGTCGAGAACGTGATGATGCCCCACCTGATCCGCGAGGGGGTCTTCTCCTACATGCGGAAGCGCGCGGCGATCCGCCGCGACGCCGAGGAGCTGCTGGAGCGCGTCGGCCTGGGGCACCGCAAGGAGCACCAGCCGTCGGAGATGTCCGGCGGCGAGATCCAGCGCGCCGCCATCGCCCGCGCCCTGATCGGCCGCCCGGAGGTCCTCCTGGCCGACGAGCCGACCGGCAACCTCGACGCCGCCACCGGCCAGGGGATCCTGGACCTGCTCCGCGACTTGAACCGCGAGCGCGGCCTGACTATGATGCTGGTCACGCATGATCAACAGATCGCCCACCAGGCCGACCGCGTCGTCAGGCTCGCCGAGGGGCGCATCGAAGAGTGGGTTCCCGCGCTGGTCTGAGTCCCTACGATAAAATCGGGTGCGTGACGTCGCGGCCCCGACTCGGCGCGGGTGCGGAGGGCCGAATGAGCCCCAAGGTCTACATCGCCGGCAAGCTATACGACAAAGCCGACGCCAAGGTCAGCGTCTACGACCACGGCCTGCTCTACGGCGACGGCGTCTTCGAGGGGATCCGTTCCTACTCCGGGCGCGTCTTCCGCCTGGAGGAGCACGTCGACCGCCTGTTCGACTCGGCCGTCGCGATCCATCTGCAAATCCCGATGAGTCGCGAGGACATGGCCCGCGCGATCGTCGACACCCTGGCCGCCAACAAGCTGACCGACGCCTACATCCGCGTCGTCGTCACCCGCGGCGCCGGGAGCCTGGGGCTCGACCCCCGGAAGACGTCCGACCCCCAGGTGATCATCATCACCGACGCCATCAGCCTCTACCCCGAGGAGCTGTACGAGCACGGCCTGAAGATCATCACCGCCGCGACGATCCGCAGCCACCCGAACACCGTCAACCCCCGGGTCAAGTCGCTCAACTACCTGAACAACATCCTCGCCAAGATGGAGGGGACCAAGGCCGGCTGCCTGGAAGCCCTGATGCTCAACCACAAGGGAGAGGTCGCCGAATGCACCGGCGACAACATCTTCGTGGTCCGCAAGGGGGCCATCCACACGCCGTCGGTCGACTCCGGCATCCTGGAGGGGATCACCCGCGGCGCGGTCATCGAGCTGGCCCGCGACGCCGGATACACGGTGATCGAGCGGACCATGGACCGCTACGACGTCTACACGGCCGACGAGTGCTTCCTCACCGGCACCGCCGCCGAGCTGATCCCCGTCGTCGAGTGCGACGACCGGCCCCTGGGGTCCGGCCAGCCCGGCCCGATCTTCCGCGACCTCCGCGAGCGCTTCCGGAGGCTGGTCCACGAAGGCCCCGCCTCCTGAGCCCATCGCCCCCGGTCCAGCCTCCGCGCCCGTCGGGAGAGCCGTCATGATCACCTTCCGCCGCATCCTCGCCCCGACGGACTTCAGCGCCCATTCCCACGAGGCCCTCCGCCACGCCTGCGGGCTGGCGGAGCGCTTCGGCGCGGAGCTGCACGTCATCCACGTCCTCTCGGAGATCATCCCCACCGGCCCCGACCCGCTCCTCATGCCCGTCATGCCCCCCCAGTTCTACGCCCAGGACGAGGAGCGCGCGAAGGAGGCCCTGAAGACCGTGCTCAGGCCCGAGTGGGGCACACCCGCCGGCCTGATCACCGCCGTCTGCTGGGGCGCGCCCGCCGAGGCCATCGTCGACTACGCCGCCGGCTCCGCGATCGACCTGCTGGTGATCGCCACCCACGGCCGCACCGGGCTGAGCCACATCCTCCTGGGCTCCGTCGCCGAGCGCATCGTCCGCGAGGCCCCGTGCCCGGTCCTCACGATCCGATCCGCCCCCGCGGCGACCGCCTGACCCCCGCCCCCCTCGTCCGGCCCGCGGTTCAACAATTGTTCCTTGCCGGCCCCGCCGCGTTGCGTCACAATGCCGAGATGGCCGGCGATTCCTCGCGCCTCGGCCGATTCGGAGGACGGTTCGACATGCCCCGGCGCGCCCCGTGGATCCTCGCCTCGCTCGTCGCCGTCGTGGCCCTCGCCGCCGGCGACGAGCCCGCCCCCCTGGCGAAAATCGAGAAGTTCTCCGCCGACCAGCGCGACCACTGGGCTTACCTGCCCCTGGACCCCGGCGAGCCCCCCGAGGTCGACGACGCCGACTGGGTCCGCAACCCGATCGACCGCTACATCCTCGCCGACCTGGAGACGGTCGAGCTGCCCCACTCTCCCGAGGCCGACCGCGTCGCGCTCCTGCGCCGGGCGCATTTCGACCTGACCGGCCTGCCGCCGACGCCGGAGGAGGCCGCCGCCTTCCTGGACGACGACCGCCCCGACGCCTTCGAGCGGCTGGTCGACCGGCTGATGGAGAGCCCCCACTTCGGCGAGCGCCAGGCGCAGCACTGGCTGGACCTGGCCCACTACGCCGACACCAACGGCTTCGAGCTGGACGCCGACCGCCCCGACGCCTGGCGGTATCGCGACTGGCTGGTCGCCGCGCTCAACGCCGACATGCCGTACGACCGCTTCGTCGCCCTCCAGGTGGCCGGCGACGAGATCGCCCCCGGCGACCGCGACGCCCTGATCGCCACCGGCTTCTGCCGCGCCGGGCCCCGCGAGGTCGTCTCCGGCAACATCGACCCGGAGGTCAAGCGCCAGAACGAGCTGAGCGAGATCACCGGCACCGTCGGCTCGGTGTTCCTCGGCCTGACGGTCGCCTGCGCCCGCTGCCACGACCACAAGTTCGACGCCATCCCCGCCACCGACTACTTCCGGCTCCAGGCCTTCTTCGCCGCCGGCGAGCTGGCCGAGCCCTCCATCGCCGAGCCCTCGGAGGTCGAGGCGTTCGAGGCGGCGAAGAAGGACGTGGAAGCCAGGGTCGCGCCGCTCCGCCAGCGGATGGCCGAGCTGGAGGCCCCCTACCGCGCGGCCATCGCCGAGCGGCGGCAGGCGATGCTCAAGGCGGACGAGCGGGCCCTGCTGGCGATCCCCGAGGCCGACCGCACCCCGGAGCAGAAGCGGATCGTGGCCGGGCTGGCCAGCTCCATCCGCGTCACCTGGGAAGACGTCGCCGAGGCGGTCGCCGCGGAGCCCGAGGTCCAGGCCCGCCGCGAGGCGCTGAAGCTCCAGATCCACGAGATCAACCTCTCGCTCCCCCGGCCCCCCGCCCGCGCCTTCGCCCTGACAGACGCCTCCGCGACGGCCCCCGACACGTTCGTCCTCCGCCGCGGCGACCCGACGATGAAGGGCCCCCGCGTCGAGCCCCGGCCCCCCGGCGTGCTCCTCGCCTCCCAGGGCGAGGGCGCCTTCGGCCCCGACTCCATCGCGCCCGGCGAGTCCACCACCGGCCGCCGCGCGGCGCTGGCGAAATGGCTGGTCGACGACGGGAACCCGCTCGTCGCGCGGGTGATCGTCAACCGGATCTGGCAGCGTCACTTCGGCCGCGGGCTGGTCGCCACGCCCAGTGACTTCGGCGTCCGCGGCGAGCCCCCCAGCCACCCCGAGCTGCTCGACTGGCTCGCCGCGCGGCTGATCGAGGAGGGCTGGCGGCTCAAGCCGATCCACCGCCTGATCCTGACCTCGGCCGCCTACCGCCAGGCGAGCCGGCCGATCGCCGCGCTGACCGAGCTGGACGAGCCGAACGACCTCCTCGGCCGCATGAACCGCCGCCGCGTCGACGCCGAGGCCCTGCGCGACGGCCTTCTGTTGGCCTCCGGCGAGCTGAACCCGAGGATGGGGGGCCCCGGCGTCCTCGCCCCGCTGGAGAAGGAGGTGAAGGACCTCATCTTCACCGAGTTCGAGGAGGTCGACCTCTGGCCCGTCGACCCCGACCCGGCCGAGCACCGCCGCCGCTCGATCTACCTGTTCAAGAAGCGGAACATCCGCTACCCGCTGCTCGAATCGTTCGACGTCCCCGACAACCAGACCGCCTGTCCCCGCCGCGAGACCAGCACCCACGCCCTCCAGGCGCTGAACCTCCTGAACAGCGACCTGGCCCTGGGCCGCGCCCACGCCCTGGCCGAGCGCCTGGCCCGCGAGGCCCCCGACGTCGAGGGCCGGATCCGGCGCGCCTACCGCCTGGTCCTCTGCCGCGACCCAGCCCCCGACGAGGCCGCCCGCGCCGCCACCTTCATCGCCGAGCAATCCGCCGCCCTCGACGAGCCCGCCGCCTGGGACGACTTCGCCCTCGCCCTGCTGAACTGCAACGAGTTCCTGTATATTCCTTGAAGTGGCCCGTCGATCGAAGATCATGCTCCCGAGGGGATTCGCATGTCCGTGGATATCCGGGCGGACTCCCGCAGGCTTCAGGAAGTGCTGGACGATTTGGGTGGCGTGCCGCCGTCTCGGATCCTGATGAATCCGGCCCCGGGGCAGGCCACGGAGGAGGACGCGATCCGCCTGATCGAGCAGGAGAAGATCCTCTGCGAGCTGGTCGACGGCGTCCTGGTGGAAAAGAGCATGGGGTATGCGCAGTCGGTCCTGGCCATTTTCCTCGCGCGCCTGCTCGACGAGTTCGCCGAGGAACACGGGCTTGGATCGGTGAGCGGCGCCGACGGCTATCTGAGGCTGGTCCCCGGCTCGCTCCGCGCGCCCGACGTGGCGTTCATCTCCTGGGGGCGACTCCCGGATGATACGCTGCCGCGGCTCATCCCGGTCCCCCAGGCCGCGCCTGAGCTGGTCGTGGAGGTCCTGAGCGACGGGAATACTCCCCGCGAGATGGCCCGCAAGCGGGACGATTACTTCAAGGCCGGCGTCCTCGTCGTCTGGGAGGTCGACCCGCGATCGCGGACCGTGGCCGTCCACCGGCCCGACGCCGCGCCTCGCGCCCTCGCTTCGGGCGACGTCCTCGAAGCGGGCGACATCCTGCCCGGCTTCCAGGTCGCGATCGATCGGCTGTTCGGGAAGCTGGACGGCGGCCCGAGGAAGCGGCCCCGGTAGTCACGGCCCCGGTGCCGGTCGAGTCGCCGGGAGAATCGACGAGAAACCCCGCAAGCCTTCCGAGGTCGGAACCATGCCCCATCACGCGAACGAATGCCCCGGTCCTTGCGCGACGCCGCCGCTCAACCCGCTGAACCGCCGCGATTGGCTGAGGCGGACGGGCAACGGGTTCGGCCTGCTGGCGCTGGCGTCGCTGCTGGAGAAGGGGGCCGGCGCGGGGGCGAGGGCCGGCGAGGTCGCGGCGGCGAACCCGCTGGCGGCCAGGCCGGGGCACTTCCCGGCGAAGGCCAAGCGCTGCATCTTCCTGTTCATGACGGGCGGGCCCAGCCAGATGGACCTGTTCGACCCCAAGCCGCTCCTGGCCAGGCTCGACGGCCAGCCGCTGCCCCCGAGCTTCGGCAAGGCCAACGGGCAATTCCTGGAGAGCGACCCCCTCTGCCTGGCCTCGCATCGCAAGTGGGGCCGCTACGGCGAGTCGGGCATGGACATGTCCGACCTGGTGCCGCACATGCACCGGCACGCCGACGACATCGCCCTGATCCGCTCGTGCGTCGCGGACAGCGTCGTCCACGCCCCGGCGCTTTACCAGATGATGACCGGGCGCGTGCTCATGGGCTTCCCCAGCCTGGGGAGCTGGCTGACCTACGGCCTGGGCTCCGAGAGCGACGACCTGCCGGCCTACGTCGTCATGACCCAGCCCGAGGGGACGCCCGAGGGGGGCGCGCCCTGCTGGGGCTCGGGCTTCCTCCCGGCGCACCACCAGGGGACGCTCCTCCGATCCGGCCCCGCGCCGATCGTGAACCTCGCGCCGGCCTCCGGCTTCGACCCCGGGCGCCAGCGCCGGGTGCTCGACCTGCTGCGGGACATGAACGAGCGCGACCTCGACCCGGCCGACACGGAGCTGTCCGCCCGGATCGCCTCGTATGAGCTGGCCTTCCGCATGCAGACCGCCGCGCCCGACGCGGTGGACCTCTCCACCGAGACCGCCGAGACCCGCTCGCTCTACGGCCTGGACGACGACCGCACCGCCGAGTTCGGCTCTCGCTGCCTGCTGGCGCGCCGATTGGTGGAGCGCGGGGTCCGGTTCGTGCAGCTATACTCCGGCGGCGGCCCCGTCGCCATGCAGTGGGACGCCCACGACGACATCAACGCCAACCACGAGAAGATGTGCGGCCTGACCGACCGGCCCGTCTCCGCCCTGCTGACCGACCTGAAGCGTCGCGGGCTGCTGGACGAGACCCTCGTGATCTGGGGGGGCGAGTTCGGCCGGACGCCGGTGAGGCAGGGGGGGGGCCGTGGCCGCGACCACAACGCCACCGGCTTCACCATGTGGATGGCCGGCGGCGGCGTGAAGGGGGGGACGATCGTCGGCGAGACCGACGAGGTCGGCATGAACCAGATCGCCGACCGCGCCCACGTCAACGACCTCCACGCGACGATCCTCCACCTCATGGGGATCGACCACCTGAAACTGACGCACCTGCACGGCGGCCGCGACGAACGCCTCACCGACGTCGGCGGCCGGGTCATCACAAAGCTGCTCGCGTGAGCCCGCGAACCGCCGTAAACAGGCATGGATATGCCGCCGGCGGACATCCCTTCTCCCCTCGTGGTGCTCCGTCGAAAACAACTCCGAGGGGCCGTTTATCCCCCTTCTCCCCTCGTGGGAGAAGGTGGCCGAAGGCCGGATGAGGGGGCGACCGGCGTGGCCATCCCCCGGCCCGCGAGGGATTACGAGCCGACGGCATTGGGTGGCGCGCCCCCTCATCCGCCCCTCCGGGGCACCTTCTCCCACGAGGGGAGAAGGGATGAGAGTCGGTGCCCGTGCCGTCACGTTTTCGACGGAGCACCACGAGGGGAGAAGGGGGGGCGCGTTCGCGCGGCCGTCGCGGGAAGAGCGTCGGCTGGCCAGCCCACCGGAAGACGGGACCCGCGTTTCAAGCTCGCGGG